>JANMTJ010000111.1:0-1906 GCA_031390295.1 Oleiharenicola sp. | reverse complement strand
GTCTCCAATCCTTGGCTCAGCCAAAGCCTTTCATTGGCGAGGGCCCGAGCTTGTCGAGTTCGGCGACGTAGTCGTTGATCAGCTTGACCACGCGGGCGTTGTCGGTGATGGCCACTTCCTGTGTCACGACGCGCTCGGGTTCCAGACCGAGCTGGGTCAGCGTGTCGCCGATCTTGCTCATGCGGTAGTGCGCGAGTTCCGAGCCCTTGACGAAATGGCACTGGTAATCGTCGCCTTTCTTGCAGCCCATCATCATCACGCCGTCGTAGCCCGAGTTCATTGCGTCGGTGATCCAGATGGTATTGACCGAACCGAGGCAGCGCACCGGGATGATGCGCACGAAGGCGGAGTAGGTCATGCGCGCCAGGCCCGCCATGTCGAGTGCCGGGTAGGCGTCGTTCTCGCAGGCCAGCACCAGGATGCGCGGCTTTTCTTCGTCCTCCTCGGGGATTTCGATCGCCTTGACCTGGCTGCCGACAGTGTCGCAGGAGTAGTTCTCGAAGGAGATCACGCGCACCGGGCAGGCGCCCATGCAGGTGCCGCAGCGGCGGCAACGTTCCTCGTTGAACTTGGGAAAGCGGCGCTCGTCCTCGTCGATGGCGCCGAAGGGGCACTCGACCGTACAGCGCTTGCACTGGGTGCAACCTTCGAGGCGGACCGTGGGGAAGGACAGGTCGCCGGAGCGCGGATGCGCGCCACGGCCGAGGCTGGCGTTTTCGACCGCCTGAATCGCCTTCAGCGCGGCGCCGGTGGCGTCGTCGGTGGCCTGCAGGATGTCCATCGGCCTGCGCACCGGGCCGGCGGCATAGATGCCGGTGCGGCGCGTCTCGTAGGGGAAGCAGATGAAGTGCGAGTCGGCGAAGCCGTGCTTGAACTGCGGCACGTCCGGCCCCTGGCGATAGTTGAGCTTGAGCACCGAGCTGCCGTGCATCACGATGCGCTGCGCCTTGGCGGCTTCGTCGCCACCGTCGGCTGCCGTTACGACAGGGTTCCAGGCTTCAAGATCGACGCCGGCATTGGGTACCTGGCCGGTAGCCAGCACCACCAAGTCGGCGGCAATGGTATTTTCCTCGTCGAGGATCAGGTCCTTGAAGGTCACGCTGCAACTCATTTCCGTACCTTGGCCTCCGCTGATCTTGCTGGCCTTGCCCTTGGTGAAGATCACGCCCTTTTCCTGCGCGCCGCGGTAGAAGTCCTCGCCCATGCCCGGCACACGCAAGTCCTGGTACATGATCACGGTGTCGATGTCGGGGTTCTGGTCCTTGAAATAGTTTGCCTGCTTGATGCTGGTACCGCAGCAGTGGCCGGAGCAGTAGGACAGATGCGTTCCCGTCTCGTCACGCTGTCCCGCACATTGCACGAACACGACAGCTTTCACTTCCTTGCCGTCGGCGCGCTTGATGACGCCGCCCTTGGCGGCCATGGCCAGCGCTTCGAGCCCCGCCTGGTCGACCACATTGGGCTGACCGCCGCCGAGTTCCGGCAGCTTGGCCATGTCGTAGTTGGTGAAGCCGGTGGCCTGGACGATGGCGCCGACGGTTTCCTCGGTCACCGCGCCCCCGACTTGGTCACTGAGCTGCGCCACCTTGATCACGAAGCGTCCCGGCGCGCCGGAGGTCTCGGCGATGGTGGAATTCAGATGGACCTTGATCAGCGGGTTGGCAGTGATTTTCGCGACCATCTCGGCCACGCCGGTGTCCTGCGCCGCGGCGTAGGGTTCCTTGAAGGGCTGGCGCTTCCAAAGTTGCGCGGTCATGCCGCCCAGGCTCCCGGTCTTCTCGACCAGCACCGCCTCGTAGCCGGTCGCGGCGATTTCCAGCGCCGCGGTCATGCCCGACATGCCACCACCGACGACGAGGATGCGCTTGCTCGAGCTTCCCTTGACGTTGCCGGCAGGCTGGGTCAT
>JANMTJ010000054.1:0-2666 GCA_031390295.1 Oleiharenicola sp. | reverse complement strand
CGGCCAGCGCGCGTTGAATCCCAAGGGCCCGCTCCGCGTCGACCAGGTGCTGGAAAACCTGATCCAGAAGAACGACATCCCGGTGACGATCGGCCTGTTCATCACGCCGGGCAACCTGAGCGACCATTACCCGGACAACCTCGGCACGGGCAACCCGAACAACCGCGCCAACGAATACGACGCCCTGAGCGACGCCTATTCCCGCATGTTGATCGACGAACTGATCCCGGAGCTGCGCAAGAAGTACAAGATCACCGACGATCCCGACGGCCGTGTCATCGGGGGCACGAGCAGCGGCGCCATCTGTGCCTGGACCGTGGCGTGGGAGCGGCCCGACCAGTTTCGCAAGGTCATCAGCCTGATCGGCAGCTACACGTCGATCGGCTACCGGCCGGCGAAGGGCAACCAGCCCATGATCCCCGGCGGCGATCTCTACCCGACCCTCATCCGCAAGAACCCCATCAAGCCCATCCGCATCTTCCTGCAGGACGGCACCAACGACCTCAGCAACAGCGCGCCGAACGGGGTCACACCGGATGCCTGGTCCATGAGCAATGCGCACGGCAGCTGGCACCTCGCCAACCTGCAGATGCTCTCCGCGCTCGAATACGCCAACGCCAGCGCGGAGCGGCAGAAAATCGCGGGCCCGCGCTACGACGTGAAACACGAATGGGGTGATGGCTGGCATTCCGACGACCACGGCGGCTCGCTCCTGCCCGACATCCTCCGGTGGATGTTCCGGGACGTAGCGCGGTAGCGCCGGCCGGCGAGGCGTTACATCCCGGCCGGCACGGGGAGATGGAACTCCCGGAGGATCGCATCGATCTTGCCGGCGATGTCGGCCTTCGCATTACCCGGATTCAACCCGGCATGACGCACGGTGCCGTCGGGTGCGATGATCGCGACGTAGGGTATGCCGTTGATCCCGTAGTCCGGGTTGAACACCGGCTCCTCACTGAACGCGACATTCCAGGTCATGTTCTTGGCCTGCATGAAGGGGGGCATCAGGGACATTTCCCGGACGGGATCGCCCTTGGTGTCGATCCGTTTGGGCTCCAGGTTGGAGACATAACCCTGGATACTCGTCACCCCGAGGAAGGCGACGGGTGAATCCTTGAAACGGGCGACATGTTCGCGGATCTGGGGAAACGAGCGGATGCACGGGCCGCACCACGTGGCCCAGAAGTCGAGCACCACGACCTTGCCGCGGAGGCCGGACAAGGTCTTGAGGTCTTCCTGCGCCGACCATTTGAAATGCAATTCGGGGGCGGGTTTGCCGGCGAGGGCCGCCACCGTGGCGCGGTTCTTGAGAAATTTGTCGGCCTGGGTACCCGCCTTGGTGCCGGGGTAGCCGGTCGAGACGCCGAGCAGGTGCCGGTTGATGGCTTCATCATCTTCCAGCAGCTGCCAGTAGAGCATGGCCCGATCCATCGCGATCCCGGCCATCTCCTCGGTCTTCTGGTCAGGGTATTTTGCCAGCAGGGCGTCATAGGCGGCGAACTCCTCGGCGTAATCGGCGGGCGCCTCCTTGTGGGCGCGCATCTTCACGGTCACCCGGGCATCAATCGCGTTGGATTCCGCTTGGGCCGGCGAGGGGGCCGGGGCGGAGTCCTGCGCGATACCGGGCGCGATCAGCAGTGAGGCAAGCAACAGGCCGGGGAGGAGCTGGCGGATTTTCATCAAGTCAAGAAGCCGGCCCCGTGACCAGGATTCAACCCCTGAATACAAGCCAGGCTTAACGCCCGGCGGCGTAATCGGTGTAGCGGGCGGCGACACCGGCGGCCACGGGGTCACCTTCGTGGAAATAGAAACGGTACCGCAGGGTCAGGCTGCCGCCGGCGGGGATGGTGAGGTCACCCATACCGCGCGGATGCTTTTTCTCCGGTTCGAATTCATGCTGACCGAAGGGGTTGGCGTTGAAGAGCCCGTAGTCGCGCGCCATCCACCACGTCGGGTGGCGGAGGTTTTCCGGGTGGTCGAAGATCGCCACCCCGTAGGTCTTGCCGTTGTGCGCTGCGAAATAATCACACCAGTCTGCGCGCTTCCCCCAGGCGGCCGCATCGCGGTCGCCGGCCGCCGTCATGATGTGGCCGGTGCCGGGCACGGTCTGGCCCTTGTATTTATGGGGCAGGGTCATCCATTGGGGCAGGCGGATCGACATGGTGCCCTCCTTGCTGTCGCCCATCGTGAGGGGGGTGTCGGGCAGCGCATGGATGACCACCTCGTAGTCGAGCAGGCGGGCCGTGTCGTCACCGCGAAACCGGATGACCGTGTCGTCGGTGGCGATGAGCCGGCCGTCGGGGGAGAGCCAGCGGTTGCGCGTGCGGATCACGCCCGGGTCGCCGCTGCTGGTCTCGAGCAGGCCATCGTGCACGGTGCGGCCCTTGGGCAGGTTGCCGCCGGCGGTGCCCTCGTTCCAGAAATCAATCTTGTTGGCGTCGCCGTGCGCAAACATCAGGGCGCGGTGGTGGTGGTGGTCGGTCTCCTCGCCCGGCGTGTCCTTCATCGGGAAGTCGCGCGTGAGCGACGTGCCGTCGGTCGAGAGGACGGGGTAGCAGTAGGGTCGCGACGCCCCGTCGCCGAAGATGTATTCGGTGAAGAGCGTCCCGCCGATCTCGACACGCACGCGGTCAGCCAGGCGGGTGAGCCTGACCTCGGCGGCGGAC
>JANMTJ010000048.1:0-5654 GCA_031390295.1 Oleiharenicola sp. | reverse complement strand
GCATGAAGACCCTCCACCAGGACAGCATGATCAAGGTCAAGGAGGGCCTCAGCACCTTGGCCGAGGCCCTCAGCACGGTCCCGCAGGACATGGAACTGCGCGAGGGCGCCACGGTGCGCTGAGTTCAATCATTCTCGTTCTCTTACTCCTGCTCGTTCTCCGGCCGGCTTAACGAGCGAGAAAGATAATGAGTACGAGAAAGAGAACGAGTTATGGCGGCTGATTACCTCCCTGAGTTCCTGACGATCATGGTGGCCCACGCGCTGGCCGTCGCCAGCCCGGGACCGGATTTCGCCATCGTGCTGCGGCAGAGCCTCCGGCATGGCCGGAGTACCGCCCTGTGGACCAGTGTCGGCATCGGTTGCGGGCTCTCGATTCACATCACCTACAGCCTGCTCGGCCTCGGGTTGTTCCTGAAGAACTCCGTTGTCGCGCTCACCACCGTCAAATGGCTTGGCGCGGCCTACCTCACCTGGGTCGGGGTGCAGGCGCTCCGCGCCAAACCGCGCAGCGGTGACATCGACCTGGCCGCGGGTGTGGCGGCTCCGACCGCCGGAGCCGCCTGGACGACCGGATTTTTGGTGAATGTGCTCAACCCCAAGGCCGCCCTGTTCTTCATCTCGTTGTTTCCGCTGGCTGTGAGCGTGACCACCCCCCGGCTCATCCAGATCGGCTACGGGGTGTGGATGACGGTGACGACGGTGGCGTGGTTCAGCTTTGTATCCGTGGTCTTCACCCGGGAATCGGTGCGCCGCAGCTTCCTCCGGCACGGCCACTGGATTGACCGGACTCTCGGCGTCATCTTCCTCGGCTTTGCCGTGAGCCTGATACTCACGACCTTCCGCTGACCTTGGCCTTGCCATTGATTCCGGCGGGGGGAGTATGAGGGCATGAGTCTCACCCCCCTCAGAACACAACTCGGGCTGCTGAGTCTGGCCCTGCTCCTGGTGACCACGGTTGTCGCGCAAAGACCTCATTTCGATCCGCAGCATGATTACGCCTACGACCTCGCGAAGACGGATGCGACAACGGCGACTGTCGAACTGGATGGGACAGGGTTTGCCTGGCCGACGGGTTTGGCGGCGGGGGACACGGCGTTCCTGGAGATCACCCTGACGGGAACCACCGGCGCGACCCCGAGGATGACGGCCGGACGTGGTGGGGTCTCACTGCACCAGGTTCTCGAGGAGAATTCCAAGGGCCGGCGGTTTCTGGATGTGAGTCCGCTGCTCAAGGCGGAAGGGGCGCGGGTGGCCTTGGCGGGCGAGGGGGCCAAGTGGCAGACGGGGCCGGCGCGGCTGTTCCTCTATCGCAATGCCCCGTTGTCCGGCCGGCGCGTCCTGGTGCTGGCGCCGCATCCCGACGACGCGGAGATCGCCGCCTTCGGGATTTATCGCCGTACCCAGGCCGACGTCATCACGGTGACCTCCGGTGATGCCGGCGGGGAGAACTTCAAGGTCTTATTCACGGAACCGGCCGAGCACTACCGGGTGAAGGGCTGGATCCGCACCTGGGACAGCATCAGCGTGCCGTTCTATGGCGGAGTTTATCCCGGCAAGGCGCGCAATCTGGGCTTCTATGACGCCACGCTGCGGAAGCTGCAGGCCGAGCCGTCGGTCGCACTGCCCCCGCTCATGGCGAAACTTGACGATCCGGCCTACTACCGGCGGTTCAATGTCGATGCCGCCCTGCGCGACCGGCCCTTCAAGGGCTCTTGGGACGGCTTGGTGACCGATCTGCTCTGGGAACTGGAGCGCGTCCGGCCTGAAGTGATTGTCGCCCCGCACCCGATGCTCGACAACCACCCCGACCACCAGTTTGCGACCATCGCCCTGATCGACGCCCTCGCGCGCTGGTCTGGGAAATGCGAGCTCCTCCTCTACACCAACCATGCGCTCGAGAACGAGGCCTGGCCGCTCGGAGACCGCGACGCCATGAGCGGCCTCCCGCCATCCAGCCGGTCCGAACTTTTCTTCCAACGCATCTATTCGCATCCCGTTTCCCCGGAGGAGCAAAAGCTCAAGCTGGTCGCCTTGGAAGGCATGCATGATCTGCGCTTTTTCGACCTGCACGACGGCACGCCGGTCAGTGCGGCCGACCGCGAGTCGTGGAAGACCTACGACTACTACCGCCGCGGCCCCCGGCCGAACGAACTGTTCTTCGTCGTCACCAAGGACGATGCCATCCGTCTCCGCGCGGCGTTCCTGGCGCCGCGTTGATCACGGCAAGGCGAAGCGTTCCGGGTCCGGGCGGATCTGAGCTGGTCGCTGGCTGCAGGCGGTCGGCGCTACGTCAGCATGCCCGCGATGGCAGCGGCCAGAAAGCAGGTGCGGCACCGGCCAAGAAGTGGATTATGCCGGGTCTGACCTGAGGGGCGAATGATTCGTCATCCGGGGTGAAACTTTGGGGCGGATGATGCGTCTAATGGCTCAAATCGCATGTTCGACCTCATTGACACGATCTTCCTGGTTGGCGGCCTGCTGGCTGCCGGGGCCGTGGCTGTAATGTGTCTGGTCTGCCTTTTGGTGTGGATGGTCGGGGACAAGCCGATTTCCTGGAAGTAGTTTTCAGGATCAGGCCAGGTGGGGGTGGCATTGGATCAAGGATTGAATTCCACCGGGGCTTTTCGCAGTGTGCGCCGTCCGGTTCCCGGGCATACCCGGGATGTCACCGCAAAGCTGCCGCTAAAACTGATAATAATTATGGACCGTCTACATGGCCTGCTCGGTATTGCCCTCATCCTCGGCATCGCCGTCCTGTGTTCCAACAATCGCCGCAAGATCAACCTGCGGCTGGTGCTCAGCGGTATCACGCTGCAAGTGGTCATCGCGCTGCTGATTTTCAAGGTCGGGCCCGTGGCCAGCTTCTTCGCCGTGCTGGGCCACGGCATCGGCAAACTGGAGGAATTTGCCCGGCAAGGGGCGGCTTTTGTCTACGGCGGAATCGCGGTGGAACAGGGTGGAAAGATCGGCAACTACTTCGCGGGCGGCTTCGTGTTCGCCTTCAATGTCACGGCGACGATCGTGCTGGTCTGCGCCTTGGTCGCCATCCTGTATCATTTCGGCATCATGCAGCGCGTGGTGGCGGTCATCGCCCGGGCGATGAACTTTGTCATGCGGGTCAGCGGCGCCGAGTCCCTGAGCAACGTGGCCAGTGCGTTCGTGGGGCAGGTGGAGGCGCAGGTGATGATCCGGCCCTACCTCGCCGGCATGACCAACAGCGAATTGCTGGCCTCGATGAGCGGCAGCCTGGCCTGTATTGCGGGCGGCATCCTGGTGGTCTACGCCAACATGGGCGCGGCGGCCGGCATGGACCTCGCCCCCAAGCTTATCACGGCCTCGCTCATGGCCGCGCCGGGCGCGCTGGTCATCGCCAAGATCGTCTTCCCCGAGACCCAGGAGAGCCAGACGATGGGCACGGTGAAACTCGAGGTGCAGAGCGATTACAGCAATGTCATCGATGCCGTGTCGCACGGCGCGGCCGATGGATTCAAGATCGCGATGAACGTCATCGCGATGCTCATCGGCTTCATCGCGGTCATCGCCTGCATCGACTGGATCCTGGTTTCGATCGGTCACCTGTTCAGCCCCGACCTGAACCTGACCCTGAACTGGATCTTTGGGAAACTGTTCTATCCGATGGCGTGGGCGATGGGGGTGCCCAGTCAGGATATCAGCAGTGTTGCCACCCTGCTCGGGCAGAAGCTCACCATCAACGAGTTTGTGGCCTTCCAGAACCTGACCAATCGCAGTGTGCCCATCGTCACCGAGAAGGGCCTGCTGATCCTCAGCATTGCCATCTGTGGCTTCGCCAACTTCAGCAGCGTGGGCATGCAGATCGGCGGCATCGGCGCGCTGGTGCCGGAGCGCCGCGCGGACCTCGCCAAGCTCGGCCTCAAGGCGCTGCTCTGCGGCACACTGGCCTCCTATCTCTCGGCCAGCATCGCGGGTATTGTCGTTTGAGGCCCGTGAAGACCTGAGCAACTAGGCTTGGCCTGCAGCGGGTTTGTCCCTAGCGTGCCGGCATGGACATCAAGGAACG
This sequence comes from Oleiharenicola sp., assembly GCA_031390295.1. Lineage (GTDB taxonomy): Bacteria > Verrucomicrobiota > Verrucomicrobiia > Opitutales > Opitutaceae > Lacunisphaera. Next base: position 1,613 of record JANMTJ010000048.1, on the reverse strand, counting down.
GCTGGCCCGGCATCTGGGCAAAAAACCGGACACAGCCAAGGCGGCCTTTGTGGCGCCCAATGCCACGGTGCTGGGCGACGTGAAGCTCGGGCCGCTCAGCAGCGTGTGGTATGGCTGCGTGTTGCGCGGCGACATCCACTCCATCGAGATCGGCGAGGGCACCAACATCCAGGACCTCACGATGGTTCATCTGGCCGACGACTACGGCGTGAAGATCGGCCGCTACACGACCATCGGCCACGGCGCCATCATCCATGCCTGCACAATCGGCGACGAGTGCCTGATCGGCATGGGCGCGACCATCCTCGACGGCGCGGTGATCGGTGATCACTGCATCGTCGGGGCGAACGCGCTGGTCACGCAGCGGTTTGTGGCGCCGCCGGGCTCCATGGTGCTGGGGGCACCGGCCAAGGTGGTGCGGCCCCTGAAGGAGGCCGAGTTGCTCGGCCTGCGTCCCTGGGCCGAGAAATATGTCGAGGTCGCCAAGGCGCACGCGACGAGGAAGAAGTAGGGCACGGGAGTGGGCAGGGCGGAGCAGAATCGTGCACCTGTGCGGTGGCGTGCTCCCGGGTGGATTTTGGCAAGGAATGCGGAGCGAACCTTCCCCGGGAGGCGTAGAATACCGGGCACAAGGAGGCATCATGAAAACCAACATCGGTTCATACGATATCGGGATCAGATTTGTCTGCGGCTGCCTCATCGGCATGTGGGGAGTTCATTTCGAAACGTGGTGGGGTCTCGTCGGGCTGGTGCCGGTCACCACGGCCTTGCTCGGCTATTGTCCGCTCTACACCCTGTTTCATATCAAGACGACCAGCGCCGATCAGTAGCGGGGCTGGCGGATCGACGAAGGCAGGAACGGCCGGCCGCCAACGGGCCGGTCAACGGATGCGCTCCAAGATGGAGAACGTGTAGCGATAGTTCGCGTCGGAGCCTTCGCGTCGCCCGGTCTCGCGCCACGCGAAGTGGCGCCACTCGGGGAACGAAGTGTCTCCCTCGACCTGGGCGTGGACCAGCGTGAGCAGGAGCCGGTCGGCGAGCGGCAGGGTCTCCTCATAGATGCGCTGGCCGCCGCACACCATGATGGCGCCGGGCAGGGTCTGCGCTAGTGCCAGGGCGGAGGTGACGTCGGTGGCGAGCAGTGGTGCGGACCTGCCTTGGGGTGGAACCGGCGCTCCGTGCCGGTTCGAGCCCGCCCGGAGGTCGGGCTCCACCTTTATGGCTGCGAGGCGCAGGATATGCTCCGGCTGCGACGAGATGACAATCGGCTGGCGGCCATCGGCCAGCACCCGCGGCCACGTCTCGAAACAGATGCGGCCGAGGACGACGGTCTGGTTGGCCGTCTGATCGTGAAACCATTGCTTGTCCTCGGGAATGTCGAAGGGCAGCCGGCCGGCGCGGCCGATGACGCGGTTCTCGGCACAGGCGACGATGAGTTGGATGGGTTTGGCCATTGGGAGTTGCCTCACAGGATGAAATTCAAAAACTGCGCCGCATGCAGAGCAAACTCCGTTTAGTGGCTGCGGCGTTCCTCGGAACCGCCGCTTTTCTTGTCGCGGCCCGCGCCGATGAATTTGAGGCCCGCTACCAGGCCATTGCCGCCTCGCAGGGCA
>JANMTJ010000038.1:0-4761 GCA_031390295.1 Oleiharenicola sp. | reverse complement strand
TCACCTATAACAACGACGATCCGCGCCAGGTCATCAACTACCAGAAGTACGGCGCGTCCTACTCCTTCGGCGCGTCCTACAAGTTCTAAGCCAGGACGCTCCCAGTCAGCGTCTCTGCCGCGCGGCCACCAGCGAAAACTGGTGGCCGCCTTTTCTCACCCTGCTGAGCCTATGTCCACCGGCGCCCTCCCTCTCGCGGCCGAGCCCACCCCCGCCTGCGATTCCCACTGGGCGAGGGGGGCCGCCCCCGCCACCTGGCTGACCACGCGTACCGCCGGCGTGCTCGCCCATGTGTCGTCGCTGCCGGGAGCCTACGGCATTGGCAATCTGGGGCCGGGCGCCCGGGCGTTCGTGGATTTTCTGGCGGCGGCCGGCGTCCACCACTGGCAGATTTGTCCAATCGGCCCGACGGGTTATGGCGACTCGCCTTACCAGCTTTTTTCGGGCCGGGCGGGCAACCCGTATTTCATCGATCTCGGCGAACTCCGGGCGGCCGGCCTGCTCGAGCCGGCGGAATTGGCCCCCCTGCAGAAACTCCCGGCCGGCCGGGTTGATTACGGCCGGCTTTATTCATTGTACTGGCCCGTGCTGGCCCGCGCCTACGACCGGTTTGCGGCATCGGGCGCCGACGAGGTCGCCGGCTGCGGCAGCCTGCGGGAATTCCGCCGCACCCACGCCGGCTGGCTCGAGCCCTTTGCGGATTTCATGGCGCTGAAGGCGCACTTTGGCGGCTATGCGTGGACGGTCTGGCCTGAGAAATACAGCCAGTGGACTCCCGCGCTCCGCGCCTCCGCGCCCGAAAGCGTGCGGCGCGAGGCCGACCGCCATGCCTTTTATCAATACATCTTCTTCGGCCAGTGGGAGCGCCTGCGGCGCCACGCCACCGAAAAGGGCGTGGGCATCATCGGCGATGTGCCGATCTTTGTCGCGCTCGACAGTGCCGATACCTGGCAGAACCGCGCGGTTTTCCGGCTTGATGCCCACGGGCAGCCATTGGCCGTGGCGGGCGTGCCGCCGGATTATTTTTCCGCCTACGGGCAGCTCTGGGGCAACCCGCTCTACGACTGGGGCCACCTGGCCCGCACCGGCTACGCGTGGTGGATTGACCGTCTGCGCGCGGCCTTCGAGCTCTACGACATCATCCGCCTCGATCATTTCCGCGGGTTCGACACCTACTGGGAGATCCCGGCCGGGGCACCGGACGCCCGCACCGGACGGTGGCTCAAGGGTCCCGGCCTGGCGTTCTTCGACGCGGTCCGCGCCACCCTGCCCGCGGCCCGGATCATCGCCGAGGACCTCGGTTACATCGGGCCCGGGGTGGTTGAGCTCCGGCGCTCCGCCGGACTGCCGGGCATGAAGGTGCTCCAGTTCGCCTACGGGCACGACGCCAACAACGTCAACCTGCCGCACCTTTTCCCGACCGACAGCGTCGCTTACACCGGCACGCACGACAACCTCACCACCCGCGGCTGGCTGGAGGGACTGGACGCGGACATCGCCGCGAAGGTGGATGACTATTACCAACTTGGCGGCAAACAGTCGGCCTGGCCCGTCATCCGCGCGGCCCTCGCCACCACGTCGCGACTCGCCGTCATTCCGATGCAGGACTTGCTTGACCTGCCGGCCGCAGCAACCCTGAACCGACCCGGCACCACCGAGGGGAACTGGCAGTGGCGTTTCACGGCGACAGAACTCGCGAGCCTGGCCGGCGAGAAGACCAAAAAATTACGCCATTGGATCACCCTGTATGACCGGCTGAAGGGCACCGTCCTCCGCGATTACAGCGAACCCCAGTAACCCACCGCGATGAAACAGCCGCCGCTTTCCCTGCCCGCCATCTGGAACATGAATTTCGGCTTTCTCGGCATCCAGTTCGGCTGGGGCCTGCAGATGGCGAACATGAGCCCCATCTACAAGTACCTCGGGGCCGCGGACGAGCAGATCGCCAAGCTCTGGCTCGCGGCGCCCCTGACCGGCCTGATTGTGCAGCCGATCATCGGGGCGATGAGCGACCGCACCTGGGGACCGCTCGGCCGGCGCCGGCCCTACTTCCTGGTCGGGGCCATCCTCAGTTCCGCCGCCCTGCTCCTGATGCCCAACTCCGGCCTGCTGGCCGACTGGCTCATCCCCCATTGGCCGAAGTTCTACATGGCCGCGATGCTGCTGTGGGTGCTGGACGCGTCCATCAACGTGTCCATGGAACCCTTCCGCGCTTTCGTGGCCGACAAACTGCCGGAGGAGCAGCGCGGCACCGGCTTTGCCATGCAAAGCTTTTTCATCGGCGTGGGTGCGGTGGTGGCGGGGGTCCTGCCCTACGTCCTGCGCCACTGGTTTGGCGTCAGCAGCGAGGCCGACGGTGCCAACGCCCTGCCGACCAACGTCAAGATCTCCTTCTATGTCGGCGCGGCCGCCTTTCTCGCCGCCGTGCTCTGGAGCGTGTTCACCACCCCGGAATACCCGCCGGAGAACCTGGAGGAATTCCGCCGCAAGAAGGCGGCCAGCGGCGGCTTCGCCCACCTGCTGAAGGAAATACCCGATGCCCTGGCCCACATGCCCTTGACCATGCAGCGCCTCGCCCTCGTGCAATTCTTCACCTGGCTCGGCCTGTTCTGCATGTGGCTGCACTTCTCGAACGCCGTGCCGGTTATCTTTGGCAGCAGCGATCCCGACACCGACTTGTTCAAGCGCGGCGCGGAATGGGCCGGCGTTTGCTACGCCCTCAAGGACGCGGTGACCTTCCTTGCCGCCTTCGGCCTCATGGCGTTGGCCCGGAAAATGGACCGGCGCCACCTGCACGCCATTTGCCTGAGCCTGGGTGGACTCGGCCTGCTGGCCATCGGGTTCATCCACGGCGAGGAGCAACGTTACCTCCTGTTGGGCGCCCTGGCCCTGGGGGGAGTCGCGTGGGCCTCCATCCTCTCGATGCCTTATGCCATTCTGGCGGGCACGCTGCCCACCGAACGCATGGGGGTGTACATGGGCATCTTTAATTTTTTCATCGTGCTGCCGGAGATCCTCGCCGCGCTGTTCTTCGGCAATCTCGTGAAGACGTATCTGCACGGCAATCTGGTCCACGCGGTCATGGCGGGTGGGGTCTGTCTGCTGGTCGCCGCCATCCTGACCGTGGTTTGGGTGCGCGAGCCGCCGCCGGCTGCCACGGCCTGATTTTTTCGTAGGGCCGGTCTCCGACCGGCCGAGGCAAACAACCCTGTCCAATCCAGGCCGGTCAGATACCGGCCCTCCTTTCCCATGAAAAAGCCGCTGTCACTCCTCCCCTGCCTGTTCCTCCTCCTCCCGCCGCTTGTTTTCGCCGCACCCGCGCCCGAACGCGAGAAGGCCCGGCCCAGCGCCCACCACGCCGCCGTCGGCCTGCCTGAGTGGGCGCGCGGCAGCACCATCTACGAGATCAACGTCCGGCAGTTCTCCGCCACCGGCAGGTTCTCCGCCGTCACCGCCGACCTGCCGCGTCTCAAGGCCCTTGGCGTTGACGTCCTCTGGCTCATGCCCATTCACCCGATCGGCGAGGCCCACCGCAAGGGCCCGCTCGGCAGCTATTACGCCGCGAAGGACTATCTCGCGGTCAACCCGGAATTCGGCAGCGAGCAGGATCTCCGCGACCTCGTCACCGCCGCGCACGCGCAGGGACAGCGCGTCATCCTTGACTGGGTCCCCAACCACGTCTCGCCCGACAACCCCCTGACCAAGACCCATCCGGATTTCTTCTGGCGCGACGAGCAGGGCAACCTCTCGCCGCCGCACGGCACGGATTGGACGGATGTAGTGCAATTCAATTTCGATGCGCCCGGCCTGCTCGATTACCAGGCCGGCGTCCTCCTGCACTGGGTGAAGAACTTCGGCATCGACGGTTTCCGCTGCGACGTCGCCTGGGGCCTGCCCACCCCGTTTTGGAACGAGGTCGTGAAACGCGTGCGCGCGGTGAAGCCCGACGCACTCTTCCTCGCCGAAGCCGAGCTGCCGCAGCAGCAGGTCGCCGCCTTCAACCTCTCCTACGGTTTCGACCTGCACCACGCGATGAACAGCATTGCGCAGGGCAAGAAGTCCGCCTCGGGCCTCGACGAGGCCTACGCGAAGATCCGCGCGCACTTTCCGCGGGGCGGGGCGCTCATGGTCTTCACCAGCAGCCATGACGAGAACAGCTGGGCGGGCACGGAGTTCGAGCGCATGGGCGCCGGCTACGCGCCGTTCGCGGTGCTGACCTTCCTCCTCGACGGCGTGCCGATGATCTACAACGGCCAGGAAGCGGGCCTTGACCGCCGCCTCGAGTTCTTCGAGCGCGACCCGATCGTCTGGCCAAAGGAAACGCACCCGGCCACGAAACTCTACCAGGTGATGACCGCCCTGCGGCGGGCGCACCCGGCGTTGCACACCGGCGCGCCGATGCGCCGCCTCGACACGACGGACAACGCGACCTTCTATGCGGTCGAGCGTTCGGCCGGCGGCCGGCAGGTGGTCGGCCTGTTCAACCTCACGGCCAAGGACGCGAAGGCCGACCTCTTCGATCCGGCGCTGGCCGGCACCTGGCGCGACGCCTTCACGGGTGAATCCGTCACGCTCGGGACGCTCGTGCCGCTCGACCTGAAGGCCTGGCGCTACCGCGTGCTCACCCGCTGACGCGAGACGAAGGCCGCGCCCCTCAGACACCCGCGAGCGGCTTGTCCTTGGTCTGCGGCACACCATGCGTGTAGTCGAGGTGGTCGAAATACACGGTCTTGGGCTGCGGCTCCTGCTGATTTCGCTTGG
>JANMTJ010000015.1:0-2032 GCA_031390295.1 Oleiharenicola sp. | reverse complement strand
CATGGCCAAGCCGCTTCCTCCTGCCGAGATTGCCACCGCGCTCGCCACGTTGCCGGGCTGGACTTGCGAGAAGGAGGCCCTGGCCAAGACTTTCAAGTTCGGCAGTTTTCGCGAGGCGATGTCGTTCATGACGCGCGTGGCCTTCGAGGCCGAGGCGATGGATCACCACCCCGATTGGACCAATGTTTATAACCGGGTCACCATCCGGCTGAACACCCATGATGCGGGCGGCAAGGTCACCGCGAAGGATGTCGAGCTGGCCAAGAAGATCCAGGCTATCTCCTGGGTGGGGTAGGCAGCGCTGCGGACTAGAGAACGCGGACGGTCGCCAGAACAAGTTTCTCAAACGCTCCGGCGCCCTTGCCGGCGTTTTCCAAGGTGTGGCTGTGGGTGAGGTTTTCGGCGGACAGTCCCGCGCCCATGTTGGTGATGCAGGAAACGCCCGCGACCTTCAGCCCGCAGTGGCGGGCGATGAGGCAGTCCGGGACGCTTGACATGCCGACGGCGTCCCCGCCCCAGCCCTGCACCGCGCGAATCTCGGCGGGCGTCTCGAAGGACGGACCGCGGAATGCGACATAGACTCCCTGATGCAGGGTCACCCCGGTCTGTTGCGCCACGGTCCGGAGTTTCGCGCAGAGACCCGGGTCCCAGGCGTCAGTCATGGAAAAGAAGCGCGGGCCGAAAGCCTCGTCGTTCGGGCCGACGAGCGGGTTGAGTCCCATGAAATTGATGTGATCGGTGATCAGCATCAGCTCGCTGACCTTGATGTGCGGGCGGAGGCTGCCCGCGGCATTGGAGAGGAAAAGCGTCTCCACGCCAGCGGCCCGCACGGCGCGAATCATGGTTTTCAGCGGATAAGCGTCGCTGGTTTCGTAGAAATGTTTGCGGCCGTTCAGCACGATGACGGGCACGCCACCAAGGTTGCCGATGATCAGCTGGCCTGCGTGGCCGGCGACGGTGAGCTCCGGAAAGCCGGGCAGGTCCCGATAGGCCAGGGTGACCGGGTTTTGCACCTGCCGCGCCAGTCCGCCCAGGCCGGAACCGAGGATGATAGCGATCTTGGGTCGCGCCCCGGCGAGTGCCGCGGTGATCTTCGCGGCGGACAGGCGGACGTTTTCGGCGTGGGTCCCGGATTCGTTCATGGCCCGAAGCTGGAAGGAAAGCGCGGGACACACAAGCCCGGCGCACGACTGCGCCCGGGCATGATTCCGCCCGTAAGACCTGATTTGCCTTTCAGCCGGGTCGGACTTCTTTGGGCCGCACCCCTTACCCATGAAAAAATCCCTCGTTGTCCTGTTTGCGGCGTTAGGCGCTGCTGCGTTGTCTGCCAATACCCACAGCTTCACCAAAATTTGGGAGACCGAGGCCACGCTGAAAGTGCCGGAGTCGGTGCTCTTCGACGCCGGCCGCGGGGTCCTCTACGTCACCAACATCGACGGGGAGCCGTGGGGTGACGACAGCAAGGGCTCGATCGGCAAGGTCGGCCTCGACGGCAAGATCATCGCGACGGACTGGGTCACCGGATTGAGCGCGCCCAAGGGCCTCGGCTTGCACGGGAAACTGCTCTACGCCGCCGACATCGATCACGTCGTCGTCATCGACGTGGAGCAAGGCGCCATCGTGGACAAGATCGCGGTCGCCGGGGCCCACGGCCTCAACGACATCAGCATTGATGCCCGGGGCGTGATCTACGTTTCCGATTCCAAGGACAAGAAAATCCATGCGATCGAGGGCGGGAAGGCCACCCTCGTGATCGAGGGGCTCAAGGCGCCCAACGGGGTCCACGCCCGCGACGGCGCACTCTTCTTCATGGACAACGGCAGCCTCTACCGGCTGGGCGCAAACAAGGCGAAGGTGCTCGTCAACGCGGGTATGGAAGGCAACGGCGACGGCCTGGAAGGCGTCGGCGGCAATGAGTTTATCATCAGTTACTGGCCGGGCGTCATTCAATACGCGAAAGCGGACGGCACGCGCGAGACCCTCCTCGATACCAGCGCCCAGAAGATTTACTCCGCGGACATCGGCTACGATG
>JANMTJ010000722.1:0-2464 GCA_031390295.1 Oleiharenicola sp. | reverse complement strand
ATGCACAACCGGTCGGGCTCATCCTCCTTCGCCAAGGTTAACCCGCCTCTGGCGGCGCCGGAGGCGACCAGGGCTAAGGAGGACAGGTCCGCCTGCCCGTCCCTGATCTCCAAGAAGCCGTAGTTCATGAAGGTCCAGTCGCCCCCGGTGTAACGCTGGGCCAGCCGGCCATACCACCAGCGCCAGAGCAGCCGGCGCAGCAGCGGCGAGTGCTCGAGGAGGAAAACCGCGAGGTGAATGAGCATGGGGCGACTCAAGTCAGTCCGTGCTCGCAAGCCGATGCTTTTCCAGATCGCGCAAGGCCGCGTTGAAGAGCAGGCGTCGTTGGACGGGAGAAAGGCCGGGCTGCAGCACAGCGATGTAGTAGTCGCCGAAGCGCCGCCAGTCTTCCTCCCGGGCGTAGGTTTGGGCCAGCTGCACGGACAGCTTTCCGATGTCGGGAGCGTTGTCGCCGCCCAAATTGACGCGGTATCGCTGGACCTCGACGCGGGCCGTTTCCATTTCCCCAGACAGGGCGCGATATTCGCGCTGAAGCTCCTCGTTGCATTTTTGCAGCCGGGCAATCCTCTTGTCCCGGTTTGCCTTGGGTTTATCATCAGGCTTCGCCGGCGGGAGGACATCGATGGCCGGAAGGTTGCCGCGGAAGGCGAGTTTGAGCCGCTCGGGTGCGAATTCGAGGCTCAATTCCCGGAAACGGCGTTGGGTCAGGGCCTGAAGCGCATTCTTGCGGGTTGCGACGGAACCCACTTGGCGGACCAGCTCCGGCGGGAAATCCGACGGTGACGGCTGGTCGGGGCAGGCCAAACCGACCGAGGCATTCCGGATCCGTTCGGCGAGGCGGTGCAACTCGTCGAAACGTGGAGCCTGCTGCGCCGCCACGGCGGCATGTTGCTTGGTCAGATTGCCGGTCGCCGGTGTGGTGGATTGATTCACGACATGCTGCCGCAGCTCGGTTTTCAGGGCATCACGCAATCCTTGGAACTCAAGCAATAGCGAGGCGAGTGCGGCGGGCGGATCATCCGGCTGGTGCACTCGCGCCGTGAACGGGAGAAAAAATACGGGGGGACCGGTTTCCGTCGGCGCACCCAGCAGCGATCCGAGGGCGATTTCGTGGAGCAGCTGCCGTTGATCCAGCGAAAGGCCGTCCTGAAACTGGGCGGCATGGATGGCCGAGAAATAGTCCCGCAGACCGGCTGACTGTTCGGGTTTGAGGATGTCGCGCAGTTTGAAGAGGGCGTGGCCTGCATCCATCGCCGAGAGTTTGGCACGGATCGACTCGGCCTCGGCCTCGAGGGTGTGCAGTTCAGGTTCCTGCTTGGCCGTCAACTCCGCCAGAACCTGGCGGGACTGTTCCGGCGGCAGCTTGGCCGCCGCCGCAAGGCCGGACCGCAGGTCACCGACCAGGAGGTCGCGGGCGATCCGGTATTTTTCAATCTGCTGGACTTGCGGAGACTTGAGCAACCGGCGGAATTGCAGGCTGCCATGGGCCATGAAGAAGGGTTCCCCGGCATAGTCGGCCAGTGTGACGGGATAGGGCAGCGCCGGGAGATCGGATTTTGCGGCCGACAGGGCCGGCGCCAAGGGTGGAAGGAAGACAAGACTCTTCAGATTTTGCTGGTTGTCATCAATCCAGCGATCCCTCAGGTCGCGATCCAGCCGCTCGTTTTCGCGCATGTCACGGTCGGATTTCTCACGCTCCAAGGTCCTTTGGAGTTCGTTATCCTTACCGATATTGAAATAGTCGGGACCGGGACCGCTTGGGGTTGGGTTGGCCTGGGCAAAACCCTGGGCTTGCAGCATGGCATAACCGACCAGGAGGCCACTCCAACGCACGATCCTCGGGGTAACGGCAGGGACGGACATGTTGGCCACAAACATGGATCGCCCCCCTCTATCCGGCCAGACAAAACCCAGTCACACGTTGGCGCAAAACGTGCGCTCTCGTCCGGGATCTTCCCGGGGGATTATTTTTTGCGAAAGACGCAGCCCAAAAGTATTTTCCCGGCCATCAGGAGGACTGAATCATGAGCGTTGCCCTGGAACCGGTGACGGATGCCACGGTCGGCTTCCTGAACAAGCTGTTTGCGTACACTCCGCTGCAAAACGTCCCGATCCGGCGGTGGGACGGCACGCGGTGGCCGGACGACCAACCCCGGGCGGCCACGGTCGTGCTGAAGTACCCCGGGGCGCGAGCATCTGCCCGGTTACTTCCGGGCCGTGCGCGATCTGTTGAAGTCCGGCGGGACTGGTATGCGGCGTGACCGGCTCCCACCCTCAGAACGGAAAATCGTTGGAAACGGGCCGGGTTGACGGAGCCTCGTATGGCTCCCGGGCGTAGGCGTGCTCAGCCCGCGCCGCGACCGTGATCGCCCGCTCCGGGCGCACCGGGCAGGCGTATTCGCAGGCCCCGCAGCCGATACACAGGTCCTCATTGACCTTCGGCAGGCGGAGATTCTCGCGAAAA
>JANMTJ010000718.1:0-8096 GCA_031390295.1 Oleiharenicola sp. | reverse complement strand
AAGGCCGCCTCAAGCGACCAGCAGACACTACTGTAGGAGCAGACGGGCTCGATTCGCCATGAGCCAGCTACTGACCAGGCGCCGATTCCTCACCGGACTCATCGCGACGACCGGCCTCACCGTGCTCTACACGTGGCGGGTCGAGCCGACCTGGGTTGAATTTGTCCGGCGCGACCTGCCCATTGCCAACCTCCCCCCGTCGCTGGCCGGTAAAACCCTCGTGCAATTGAGCGACATCCATATCGGCCCGCAGGTGGATGACGATTATGTCGCCAGCGTCTTTGCCCAAATCGCCGCGCTGAATCCCGATATCGTCGTCCACACCGGCGACCTCATCACTTACGCTGGCCCCAAGACCATCGACCAGGCCCGGACTTTGCTGACCACCTTCCCCCGCGGAAAACTCGGCACTTGCGCCATTCTGGGCAACCACGACTACGGCCGGCAGTGGTCGGAGCCGGCGGTGGCACAGCAGGTCGCGGACCTGCTTGCCGACGCTGGTTGCATCGTGCTGCGCAACCAAGCCACCAAGGTTGCAGGCCTGAAGTTCGTCGGTCTCGACGACCTGTGGGCCCGGCGGTTCGCGCCTCAGCTCGTGATGCCCACCTTGGTCCCCAGCGAACCCGCGCTCGTGCTAAGCCACAACCCCGACACCTGTGACCTCCCCGGCTGGTCCGACCACCAAGGCTGGATCCTCTCGGGTCACACACACGGCGGACAATGCAAGCCGCCCTTCCTGCCTGCACCCCTACTGCCTGTGCGCAATCGCCGCTACACCGCGGGTGAATTCGCCCTGGATCATGGCCGCAAACTTTACATCAGCCGGGGTGTGGGTCATCTCTTGCGCGTGCGCTTCAATGTCCGCCCCGAAGTGACCGTCTTCACCCTCACCCATGCCTGACATGCAGCTGTCCCGCGGCCGGCTTCTCCTCCTCGCGGGTTGCGTCATCCTCTACGCTGGCTTTCTCGCCTGGTATCACGCCCCGTACGCCGGCAGTTCGGATGCCTCCGGCTATCTGAACAACGCCCGGCTGTTGCTCGACGGCAAATTGTCCACCCCGGTGCGCGTACCCGAGGGACTGACGGCGGACATTTTGCCCCGGGAACACCTGCTCCCGCTCGGCTTCCGCCTGGATGCGGCCCAACATAACCTGCTGCCCACTTATCCGATCGGCCTCCCGCTGCATTTTGCCGCCGCCGGCCTTTTCATCGGACTCGAGCCCGCTGCGACCCTGATCGGCGTGGTTTCGGCCCTGGCCTTCGTCCTCCTGCTGTATCTCACCGGCCGTGAGTTCGGCGTGAGTCCCGATTGGAGCACGGCGTTGGCCGTGCTCGCCGCGCTGTCCCCCTTGACGCTCCACTACGCGCTCCAGCCCATGAGCGATCTCGTCGCCGCCTGCTGGGCCCTCGGAGCGATGCTCTGCGCGTTGCGTTCCCAACGGCATGCCGGTTGGGCGGCCGGTGCCGGGGCCGCGATCGCCCTCGCCGTGCTGGTGCGACCCACCAACGTGCTGCTGCTCCTGCCCGTCGCGATTGCACTGCAGCCATCGGTGCGCACCTGGACCGCTTTCGCGCTGGGCGGCCTGCCGGGCGCGCTCTTCCTGGGAGGCTACAATCACGCGCTCTACGGGAGCTATTTCACGAGTGGCTACGGTGATGTGAGCGGCCTGTTCGCCGCCCGTCACCTGCCACCCACCCTGTGGCATTTTGCCATCTGGGTGCCGGTGGTGGCGACCCCGCTGCTGCTGGCCGCGCTCGCCCTGCCCTGGCTGAAGACGGACTGGCGAAAGAAGGGCATCCTGCTGGCCTGGGCCGGCCCTTTGCTATTTTTTTATGCCGCTTACGAACCGACCCAGGAAACGTGGTGGTATCTGCGCTTTATCCTGCCCGCGCTGCCGGCCCTCGGCATCGCCGCCGCTCTCGCGCTGCAGCAAATCCGCTACCCGTCCTGGTTTCTGGCCTCCCGGGTGCTGCCGGCTGATGCCACGCCTGATCAGGTGGCCCGTGGTCGCACCATGCGCCTGCCCTTCACGGTTTTGCTGTTCCTCGCCGCGGTCGGCTGGTTGCTGACTTGGGATCGCGACCTGCGCGTCACGCAAATTGAACTCGACGACCGCGCCTACCGCCTGACCGGCCGCTGGGTCGCGGAACAACTGCCGCCCGAGGCCGTGCTGGTCGCCTATCAGGTCTCCGGCGCGCTCCTGTATTACACCAACCAGCCCTTCATCATCCCGAACAACCTCACCGCGCAGGATAACACCCGGCTCAACGCCTGGCTCAGCGAGCGGCAGCGCGTGCTCTATGCGGCGCTCTATCCGCACGAGGAAAGCATAGTGCGGCAGCAGATGCCCGGCCGGTGGGAGGTTGTCACCCGTCTGCGCCAGGTCACGATCTGGCGCCGGGTCGGGCTCAACCCATGAAACGCTCCGTCATCAATCAGGTTTTTCGCGACGCCCTCGCCTGTTTCACGCGGCACCACTGGATCCTGCCGCCGAATCCCCGCTGGGATGTCACCGATTTCGGTCTGCGCGACTTCGCACGCTTCGGCCTGACCCTCATCAACCTGGCCACCGAACCTGAGTATTGCGAAAAACTCATGTATGCGCGGCGCGGCCAGATGACGCCCTGCCACACCCACGCCCGTAAAAAAGAGGATATCATCTGCCGCAGCGGCGAGCTCGCCTTACGACTTTGGCCCGCCCGGCCTGATTCCCGGCAGGATTTCCCTGCGACCTTCACGCTCCCGGTCAATGGCGAGCCCGCTTCGGTTCCCACCGGCCAGCCCTTTTCCCTCGCGGCCGGCTCTCGCATCACTCTCGTGCCCGGCGTCTGGCATGAATTCCAGCCCTTGAGCGAGGAATGCATCATCGGCGAGGTGTCCACCGCCAACGACGACCTTCGGGATAACTTCTTTCTGAATCCGGCCATCGGGCGCTATCCGGCCGTTGAGGAGGATGAACCCGCCGCCGTCCGCCTGATTTCCGAAACATGAACCTGCGAAGCATATTCCTCCGCCTTGTCCTGCCCGGTCTTCTCGCCTGCGGCACTGCCCACGCCAACCCCAGCGTCCGGATCCACACCGACCTGGGCGTGCTCGAGGCGGAACTGTATCCGACGGAGGCACCGGCCACCGTCGCCAATTTCCTCCGCTACGTCGCGGCAGGGCACTACACGGGCGGAGAATTCCACCGTACGGTGAAAATCAACCCGGACAACCAGCCCAATAGCCCTGTGAAGATCGAGGTCATCCAAGGCGGCGTGAACCCGGAGTTTGCGGAGAAGGATTGGCCGGCCCTCGCCCTCGAGCGCACGAATGTCACCGGCCTGAAGCACCTCGACGGCACGATTTCCATGGCCCGCGCCGGTCCCGACACGGCCACCTCCGATTTCTTCGTCTGCGTCGGCGACCAGCCTGAACTTGATTTCGGCGGAAAGCTCAACCCCGACGGCCAGGGCTTCGCCGCCTTCGGCCGCGTGACCAAGGGCCGGGACATCGTGCGCAAGATCCAGGTCGCCCCCGCCGACGGCCAGAAACTCACTCCGCCCGTCACCATCCGGCGGATCGAGCTGCTGCCGTAGGCCGGAGACCGGCTACCGGTTTTCCGCCGCGACCGGGGTGTTCATTTCGAGTGAATACCAGTTGATCCGGCGGGTGCAGAACATCACGAGGGCCAGCGCCCCGAACAGCGCGACCGTGCCGGCCACGAGGGCGTAGTCCTGCGACTTCAGCACGAAGTAGAGGTAGCCGTAGGTCGCCGCCAGTCCGCCGCCGATGACGAGCGTCCGCCGGCCGGTCTTGAGGAAGCTCCACGAATACCCCGCGATCAGCACCGTGCACGCCGCTGCCGCCGCCGCATACGCCAGACCCGTGCTCCAGAACTCGGACAACGCCAAGAAGGCGAGGAAGAACAGGCACAGCGCCGCGCCCACCATGGCGTATTGCAACGGATGGATCCGCAGGGCCGCCGTGACCTCGAAGAGGAAGAACACGGCGAAAACCAGCACGAAGAAGAGCACGCCGTATTTCTGCGCGCGCTCGGCCAGCCGGTAGCCGTCCACCGGCTGGGTGAAGGCCACGCCGAAGCTCGCCGCGGAGAGTTTCTGCATCGTCTCCGGGCTGACCGTGGTGCGATCGCTCCAGCTCTGGCCGAAGCCGCGACTGAAATGCGAAGTCTCCCACTCCGCCGTGAAACCGGCCGCGCTGACGCGGCGTTCCACCGGCAGGTAGGCGCCGCCGAAGGACGGGTCGGCCCAGGGCGAGCTCAGCGTCACCCGCGTGGTCCGGCCGGCCGGCACGATGTCCAACCGCTCGCTGCCCTGCACCGCCGCTTCCAGGGTGAATTCCAGCTTCGCCCCGGCTGTCACGCCGTCGATCCTGGCCGCCAGCGCCAGCCCCTCGCCACCGACCCCCGCGGCTGTCTCGAAGGCGAACGCCTTGCCGCCATTGATCATGACCGGCGACACCGAGCGGATGCCCCGCAGGTCCGATACGCCGAACAGCACATGGACATTGGCCCAGTTGACCTGATCCGCGCCGATGTGCGCGACGGCAAAATC
The DNA here is from genome assembly GCA_031390295.1 of Oleiharenicola sp. Taxonomy (GTDB): domain Bacteria; phylum Verrucomicrobiota; class Verrucomicrobiia; order Opitutales; family Opitutaceae; genus Lacunisphaera. The sequence continues at coordinate 3,539 of JANMTJ010000718.1, read as the reverse complement.
CGGCTGAAAGTGGCCGGTAAGTTTCAGCTTCGTACTGTACACGACCGTGTCGTAGATGCCGCGGTGTCGCACCTCCGGCTCCACCGCCCCGGTCACCACCAGGCTTTCCGGCAGAAAATACGCCGTGGACCACAGCTGGTCGGTTTCCTCCACGTCCACCTTCTTGCCGTCCACGACCCGGGAGCGGATGACCTGGGCCTTGTAATTATAGGTCACCGCGAGCACCGGTCCGGTGATCTGCTGCCGCTGGCCCCAGATGGCGGCAATCTCGCGGGCGGCTTGCTGCTGGAGTCCCTGCCGTTCACGCAGCACGCCGTGGGTCATGGCCAGCGGTATCAGCAAAAAGGGGATGAGCAGACAGATGCAGGCGACTTTGAGGAAGACGGCCAGCCGGCGCGACGCTGGTGTGGTGATGACGGGAGGTTCGGCGGGGATCATGCCCCACTCTGCCCGGCCGGCATGAAGCCCGTGTGAAGGGACGGTGAAATCGCGCGAAAAAACACTTCAACCGCTAATCTGCGCTAATTGACGCTCATCCGGAACGGCGCACTGGACCAAATTCCCAATTGCATGGGCGTACACCTGCCAGGGTGTAGGGCCGGCGCTTGTCGCCGTGCCGTGGTTCGATTGCGGACCGGCGCGCCGACAAGCGGCGGCCCTACATATCAAGGCATTGTTCCGACTGGGAAGGCCGGAACCCTGGTACCGCATTAGCGAAAATTAGCGGTTCAAATTCCTCACGAAACCGCCGGCACCCAGAATTCGGCGCGCGCCCCACCTTCCGGCCGGTTTGTCAACGTGGCTTCTCCCCCGTGCAGATGGGCGATCTCACGCACCAGGGCCAGCCCGAGGCCCGTGCTTTTCCGTTCCGTGCCCGGACGCGGTAGCGAGTAGAACCGCTCAAACACCCGCGGCAGGGCGTAATCGGGCACACCCGGTCCGGCATCTTCCACGGCAAACACCACGCGGCCGTGGGCCACGGTCCAGCCCAGCGTCACATCGCCGCCGTCGGGCGAGAACTCGGACGCGTTTTGCAGGAGATTCACCAGCGCCTCGCGCAGGAGCACTCCCTCACCCCGCACCTTTGCTTCCGGGCCGCCCTGCACCTTGAGCGTCACTCCCCGGGTCGCACCGGCGGGCCGCACCACGTCCGCCGCTTCGCCGGCGAGCTGCGCGGCTGCGAGTGTCTCGGTCTGCCGCAGGGCCTTGCGGGCCTCGAGGGAGGAAAGTTCCAGCAGCCGGTCGATGATCTGCTGGATGCGTGCTGATTCCGTGCGGATGTTGGCCAGGAATTTCTGCCGCTGGTCCGCCGGCATGGTCTCGTCCAGCAGTTCGGCCGCGCCGCGGATCGCCGCCAGCGGGGCTTTCACCTCGTGCGCCAGCAGCTGGGTGTAGCGCTCGACATGCTGCCGGCCCTCCAATGAATCGCGCATCTCCTCGAAGGCCGTGCCGAGATCGCGCAGCGTGTGCCCCGGTAACGGCGGCAGTGGGGCCGGCCGGCCATCCCGCACGGCCCGGGCGTACCGGGTGAGCCGCTCCAGCGGGGCGATCACCCACACGACCGCCAGCAACAGGCCCGCCAATACCACCACCCCGCCGACTACGGCGCCGGTGATCAGCTTCTTCCGGGCGCTGTGAACGAGTTCGTTGATGCCGCTGGTGGGTTTGCCGACCGAGAGCACCCCGACGATCCGGCCCTCATGCCGGATCGGGGCGGCCACATAGATCACCTGGGTGTTGTCGTCACCTGCCTTGGTCCGGGTGGAGCGCGCGCCGTACCGGCCCTGAAGCGTCCGCTTCACGTCGTTCCAACGGGAATTGTCCCGCCCCAGCTCCAGGCCGGCCGAGTCATAGATCACCATCCCGGCGGCATCCGTCACATAGACCCGCATGTCCACGGCGGTCTTGTGCAGGGAATACACCCGAGCATCGAGCCCACGCTGCTGGGCCGTGGTGAAGGCCCGTTGCAGTCCCGCCGGTTCCAGCCGGCCCTCGACCAGCTGGGTCTCCAGCACCGAGGCCAGCAGGACGGACGTATCAACCAGCGTCTCCTCCATCGATTCCAGGTAGCGCGGCCGGATCTGTTCGAGCGCCCGCTGAGTCAGGTAGTAACCGCCGGCGCAATACACGACCAGCAGGAGCAAAAGCAGCCGGAGGCGCAGACTCATGCTTCCTCCCGCAGCGAGTAACCCAACCCGCGGTGCGTCACGATGGGGTCGGCCTCCGGCGCGGCAGCGCGCAGCTTGCCCCGCAGGGTCTTGATATGGGCGTCCACCGTGCGGTCGAGCGCCGCGCCGGGATCATCCCACGCCGCCGACATCAACTGGTCGCGGCTGAACACGCGCCCGGGAGAGGCCAGCAGCGCCGCCAGCAGACGGTATTCATTGCGCGTGAGGTTGAGCGCCTTGCCTCGGAAACTGATGCGGCATTTCGCCTCGTCGTGCGCCCAGCCACCCGGGGTGGCGGCGGCAGGCGCCCCGCTGCTCCGCCGCAAGACGGCGCGGATGCGGGCCGTCAGTTCGCGCGGACTGAAGGGCTTGGCCAGGTAATCGTCCGCGCCTAGTTCCAATCCAACGATCTTGTCCACCTCGCTGCTGCGCGCGGTCAGGAAAATCACCGGCGGGGCGCCGAGCTTCTGCATCTCCCGGCAGACATCGAAACCGCTCATGTCCGGCAGGCCGACATCAAGCACCACCAGGGCGATCGCCTGCTGTTTCAATACGTCCAACGCCTCGCGGCCGGTGGATTTCCAGACCGGCGCAAACCCCTCCGTCTGCAATGCGTAGGTGATCGTCTCGGCGATCGATTGCTCGTCCTCGACGACAAGGATGGTTTGGCGCGTAACCGTCATGCCCTGCCTTTGTGCCTGCGGCCCGGGATCGTTACAAGCCGGCTCTACACGTCACCCAGCTGCGGACGGAGGACGATCTCCTCCACGACCGTGCGCCGGCTGAGGCGGTGCACGTCGAGGATGGCGCGGGCGATGTCCTCGGCCGGCATGATGCGCTCAGGCTTCACGCCGCTCTGCTCCCACGACTGCGACCAGGTGGCGCCGGGATGGACGCAGCACACGCGAATGCCATGGTCCTTCGTCTCGGCGCGCAGCACCTGGGCCAGGCCGGTGACACCGAACTTGGCGGCGCAGTAGGCCGCGGCGTTCGGGTAGGCCCCGAGGCCGGCGATCGAGCTCATGAAATATATATCGCCCGTCTTGCGTTTCAGCATCGTCGGGAGAAACGCCTCGGTGACCAGGAACGCGCTGCGCAGGTTGACCGCGATCATCCGGTCAAACTCGGCGATCTTCGTCTGCACGAACGGCGCCATGGCGAAGGCGCCGGCGTTGTTGATCAACACGTCCACCGGACCAAAGCGATCTGCGACCGCCTCCGCCATGAGGGCGACCGAGGCGTCGTTGCTGACATCGCACTCAAAGGCCTCCGCCTTTGCCCCCAGCTTGGTGCAAGCCCGGGCCGTCACGTTGAGTTTCCCAACATTGCGCGCCACGAGGGCGAGGCGGACGCCGCGGACCTCCCGGGCGA
>JANMTJ010000700.1:0-2156 GCA_031390295.1 Oleiharenicola sp. | reverse complement strand
CGGGCGAAGGAGCCCATGCTGGCATTGATGACTTTCTGGGAAAACAGGTCGGCGCAGTCGGGCGAGAGCAGCACGCGGTCGAAGGCGAACCAGTCGGCGATGCGCAGCAGCGTGCCGACGTTGCCGGGATCCTGGATGCCGTCGAGCGCGAGGGTCAGCCCGCGGTTGATCGCACCCGCGGCCAGCACGGGGCGGGTGATCCGGCCCACGGCCAGGACGGTGGCCGGAGTAGGGTAGTGGCTGATCCGCTCCATCTCCCCGGCGGTGACAGGGTGAACCTGGGTGGAACCCGGCCTCTGGACGGGTTCAGAGCGCGTCCGGAGGCCGCGCTCCACCCACGCCTCCGTCGCATGGATTTCGACGAACAGAAAATGTGCGGCCAGCAATTCGCCCACGACCTTTTCCCCCTCGACCACAAACAAACCCAGCGCCTCACGGTGTTTCTTTTCCTGCAACGAACGCAGGCGGGCGATCTCGCTTTTGGTCAGGGGCATGAGGGCAGCAGAGCAGGCGCGGGCTCCTTTGAAAAGCAGGCTTTCAAATGACGGTGGAGAAATTAGGGTTGGCGCATGAAACGCCATGCCCCGCTGGTCGCCCTGCTGTTGTGCGTCTCGTTGCTCGGCCTGCCGCTGCTCGCGGCCGACAAGGCAAAAGCCGGCGCCAAGGCGGTCAAGACCCCCGGTTTGGAACTGGCCTCTCTGGCCACGCAGGTCACGGGCATCGCCATCTCGCCGATGCTGGGAGTGAGCGCGGTGGGTGCCTATCAATGGATCCGGGCCAGCACCCCCGAGGAGAAGGCGGCGCTGCCGTGGTTTGCCAACCCGGGATTCTGGGCCCTGGGGATTGTGGTGGTCGGGGCCGTGGCGGCGAAGGATGCCTTCGGGGCCACGCTGCCGCCGGGTTGGAAGAAACCGCTCGATATCCTCGAGACGATTGAGAACAAGGCGAGCGGGCTGGTGGCGGCGGGTGCCGTCGTCCCCTCGCTCGTCACCCTCGGTTCCAAGCTGATCATGGATTCGTCCGGGCTGGCGGCGACAGTGAGTCTGCCGGTCACCGGGCTGGCGATGCTGCCGGTGGCGACCTTCGACACGAGCTGGCTGCTGAGTATTTTGATGGTGCCGCTGTCGGTGGCGGTCTTCGCGGTGGTGTGGCTGCTGTCGCACGCGATCACTGTGCTCATCTTGCTCAGTCCGTGGGGCGCGATCGATGCCGTGCTCAAGGGCCTGCGCACCTCGGTGCTCGGCCTCGTGACCGCCACGGCGTGGATCGACCCGGTGGTGGGGGCGACGCTTTCGATCATCATCATTCTGCTGGCCTGGCTCATGGCGGGCTGGGCATTCCGCCTGATGACCTTCGGCTCGGTGTTCTGTTGGGATTTTTTCACTGTCCGGCGCAAGCGCTTCAAGCTGCTGGCGGATGGCAACAAGGTGTTCACCGGCGACAAGATCGAAGGGGTGCCCCAGCGCACCTACGGCCGGCTGCATCAGGCGGCGGACGGTGCGCTGACCCTGAAGTTCCGCCCATGGCTCGTGCTGCCGGAGCGCGAGGTCGCCGTGCCGCGAGAGGGGTTGGTCGTCGGATGCGGGGTTTTTTATTCCGAGGTGCTCGGACATGACGCCAGGACGGACCAAAACCACACGTTGCTGCTGCTGCCCCCGCGCTACCTCGGGCACGAGGAACTGTTCGCCCGCACTTATCATATCTCCGGCACCTGCGAAGTGGGCCTGCGCCGCGCCTGGAGCTGGATCCGGGAAGCGTTCGGTTTCAGCCCAAAGCAGGCTGCCGCCGCGACCTGACGTTCCCATCCACCACCACGCTTGCCGAACTTCTTCAGGATCGCGCCTTGCGCTATGTCTCCGGCGACATGACAGCGCCACAGCGGGAGAACTTCGAACTGGTCCTCGAATTTCACCACGAACTACGGGTGCAGGTGGCCGGGCTGCAGGAGGTGGTGACCGCAGTGGTGATGACGCACGTCACGCCGGTCGCGAAACCGCCCGCTGAATTAATGTCGAGGATCCTCGGGGCCGCGGACCAATTGCCCCGCCGGGAGGAGCCGGAGGGATTCGTGGTCACCGACCCCCGCGGGTTGGTGGAGTGGGTCAATCCGGCGTTCACGGCGATGTGCGGTTATGCCTTGGAGGAAATCCAGGGCC
>JANMTJ010000661.1:0-1548 GCA_031390295.1 Oleiharenicola sp. | reverse complement strand
GTGGTTAACCCGGCTTGGAGGATTCTCCCCATCCGTGTGAATCCGTGCAATCCGTGGTTAATTCGCTGCATTTTTCCTTCCCGCTCCCTGCTTGCATCTGGCCCCCGACCTCTGTGCTCTGACCTCTGAATCCATGGATTTCGTCCTCCCCAGTGACCCGTCACACCGTCCGCCACAGGTCCCGTCGATCGACTTCAAGGCGCTGCTCAACGACGACCAGTTCAAGGCGGTCACGGCCCCACCCGGCCCGCTCCTCGTCCTCGCCGGCGCCGGCTCGGGCAAGACCCGCACGCTCACCTACCGCGTGGCCTACCTCCTTTCCCAGGGCGTGCGCCCGGGCGAAATCCTCCTCCTCACCTTCACCAACAAGGCCGCCAAGGAGATGCTCCACCGCGTCCACGACCTCACCGGCATTGAGCCCGCCCGTTTCTGGGGCGGCACCTTCCATTCCCTCGGCAACCGCGCCCTCCGCATCTACGGCGACGCCATCAAGCTCCCCAAGAACTTCACCATCCTCGACGCCGACGAGTCCGAGACCCTTCTCAAGCAGTCCGTCGAGCACGTGGACAAGCTCTTCTTCAAGGACAAGACCAACCCCCGCCCCGGCCCGCTCTTCAGCGTCCTCTCCCTCGCCCGCAACACCCAGCTCTCCATCGCCGAGACCGTGGAGAAAAACTTCCCGCAATACGGCGAGATCGCCTACCGCCTCCCGGAATTCGCCGCCGCCTACGAGAAGGCCCGGCGCGACCAGTCGGTCGTGGACTACGACGACCTCCTCGAGCTCTGGCTCAAGCTCCTCACCGAGGCCCCCGAGGTCGCCGCCTATTTCGCCTCGCGCTTCCGGCACGTCCTCGTGGACGAATACCAAGACACCAACACCCTCCAGGCCCAGATCGTGGACCGCATCGCCGCCCACCACCAAGTGATGGCCGTCGGCGACGACGCCCAGTGCATCTACTCGTGGCGCGGCGCCAACTTCGAGAACATCATGACGTTCCCCGACCGCCACGCGGGCACCGTCATCCACCGCATCGAGATCAACTACCGCTCCACGCCCGAGATCCTCGCCTTCGCCAATGGCGTGCTCAACGCCCAGCCCAAGGGCCGCCACTTCGACAAGGAGCTCCGCGCCGCCCGCGCCCACTCCATCAAGCCCTACGTCGTCCAGACCATGGACGACCGCGAACAGGCCGAGTTCATCCTCAAGCGCATTCACTCGCTCATCAACGATGACGGCGTCTCGGCCAACGAGATCGCCATCCTCTACCGCTCGCACTTCCTCGCCCTCGAGATGCAGCTCGCCCTCTCCCGCGCCGGCATCCCCTACGTCATCACCAGCGGCGTGAAATTCTTCGAGCGCCAGCACGTTCGCGACCTCGTCGCCCTGCTCCGCTTCGTCTACAACTCGTCCGACACCCAGGCCTGGGCGCGCATCGCCGTCCTCCTGCCCAAGGTCGGCGAGAAGGGCGCGCAGAAGATCCACGCCGCCGCCAGCGATCACGCCCGGCTGATGCAGAAGAACTTCATCGACGTCCTCCACACCGACGA
>JANMTJ010000655.1:0-2040 GCA_031390295.1 Oleiharenicola sp. | reverse complement strand
CACATGCTCGAGGTGCATGAGCAAGGTCGCTCCATTGTCTGGACCGGCACACGGGAGCAGGCGGAGGCCTACATGTTCGCCCTGCAGCAGTGGCACCTCACGGCGGTGATCCAGCCCGATGAAGGCTAGCGGCACAGACTTTCCTGTCATCGCGAGGCCGCCCCGGCCGGACGGGGCGATCCATCTGACTGGATTGCTTCCACCGTCGCCAAGCCCATGGTGGACAAGTCGTCGTTCGCTGCGCGAACTCCTCGCAAGGACAAACGCGGGCGCCACCCAATGAAGCAGGTTGAGATCAAGCTGAACATCAGCGCCGTGGCCCCGCTGCTCGACGCCATCAAGCAGGCGGCGGACGACCTGCGGGGGACACTCGCCATCGCCGCGACCTTCCCCGAGGAGGATGCGGACTTCACCGAGACCTGGACGCAGGAATTGATGGCGGCGCAGAACAGCGACGTGCGGGAGTTGCTGGGGCTGTTCGACGCGGAGTTCTTCGAGGACGGGGCCATCTCGATCGACTCGAACAACTGCGAGTCGTTGCTGCGCGGGTGCGCGGCGGTGCGGATCCGCATCCTCGCCCGCTGGTTGCAGGAAGTACCGGCCGAGATCATTGAGGACGAGGAAGCGCCTATCTCGGAGATTCCGGATGAACTGCGGCTGCCATTCGCCGCCTACACCTTCCTGGATCAGATCCAAAAGATCATTCTGGAGCACCTGAACCCCGCGGTGGCGGAGTGAGTAGGTCCGGTCTTTGACCGGATCAGGCCAGTCGGAGACCGGCCCTACCCAATGCCCCGCGCAGAATGACATGAATCAAGGGTGAGTGCATATTCGCGGGCGCGGTCGCACGTGCTCCAAGGCCGGTCTGGTGGTCGGGCTTTATGCCCGACTATATGCCAAGCGTGTCGGGGCTAAACCCCGACCTGCATGGGCTGCACACCACCGGATGCGATTGGCATTTGACGGCGGAGATTCGCGGGGTAGGGTCTCGGCCGACACCCTGTAGTGTTCGAGGTGCCTTAATACACGCTCTTTGCCTTTGTAATCATTTGGGAGCTGCCATCGCCGTATGGATGCCAGGCCGTAAACCGGAAGGCTGAAGTGCGGCGGGCGGCGCCCACCTTTAACTTAAAAAGGACATGAGCCTTTAGGCGCACGGCACAGGCGGGGTGTCACCTTTTATCCCCAATCCCCCATGGAACGACTGCCCTATTATCAAATCCTGCACCTGCTCTCGCTGATCGTGCTGACCGCGCACACCTTCATGGCGTTCGCCAATCCCGCGCCCGAGAACCGCAAGCGAACCATGATGATCACGGGCATCGCGACACTGTTGATGTTCATAAGCGGCTTCGCCATGCTGAGCGTGAACAAAATCCCGTTCACCACGGGCTGGGTGCTGGTGAAAATAGTGTGCTGGCTCGGGCTGTCCGGGCTGGCGGGCGTGGCTTACCGGAAGGCGCACCTGCGGGGCATGCTCAGCACCGTCGCCCTCCTGTTGATCGCCACCGCCCTGTTCATGGTTTATCGCCGGCCCTTCTAAGGCCCGATGCCCGACACCCTTTGCGGTCTCTGGGTCGATGATCATGGCACGGCCCACGCCTGCTACGCCACCGCCGGTGGTGGCCGGCGCGAGGCGACGGAGGAATTCCGGCCCTTTGCCTGGCTGGGCACCCAGGCCGGGCACGAGGGCATCACGTATGAGGAGCTGAAGGGCGAGGGGTCTTTCCGCTGGCTCGCGCACGCGCCGTCGCTGGACGTGTTTGAGGTTTTCTTCAAGGGCGTGCGGGATGGCGCGGCGGTGGACGTGCTCAAGCCCTACGAGAGCCAGTGGCTCCTGCAGCGGCGGGCCCGGCTTTATGCGGACATGCACTTTGCCAGCCTGCGCCGCTGCCAGCTCGACATCGAGACGGGTGCAACGGAGCCCGGGGCCTTCAGCGATGCGCGCAACCCCGGCGACCGCGTGCTGGCCATCGGCCTGCAATGCGGGGAACGGCGGGAGCTGCTGACGCTCGGCGAGGAGACCGACGCCGGGGAGAA
>JANMTJ010000631.1:0-2461 GCA_031390295.1 Oleiharenicola sp. | reverse complement strand
GAAGTTCAACAACGACAATTCGCACCTGCGCTTTGAGATCGAAGGCTGGAAGGAAAAGAAATCGCTTTACGGGGCGAGCTATCAGGACAACGCCTCCCTCTGGAACGGCTCCACCAGCGCCGCCACCTGGGGCGCGGCCATCCCCAACCAAGGCGCCAACCCGCAAAACACCCCCGGCGCACCCGGTGTGACCGGCATGTCCGACTGGGGCCTCAACCCCTACAACGTCATCGTCGCCGGCTCCGGCACGGGCGTCATGAACTGGGCCGCTGGCGTCCGCTCCATGGGCACGAACAACATCGCCTGGGGCGCCTACCTCCGGCCGCAGTCCTTCACGTACACCCCGACCGGCGGCACGACCATCATGGCGCTGCCGAGCCGGGAATTCGCGGTGGCCCCGAAGGATGGCTATGTGAAGCCCGAGGACATCAACATGACGCTGACCTACGAGCAGCGGATCAATGAGAACTTTGATTTCCAGGTTTCGGCCTACCGCTATGTGGACTCCGCCAAGGCGATCAACTTCGAGGGAGGCGGCTTGGCGAACATCGACCTCAACAAGCAGCTGCCGAACGGCGCCGCCAACCCGAACTTCGGCAAGGTGTACTCCGATTTCTTCCTCGACAAGCAGGTGCAGAACCACCGGGTGAACGAGGTCCGCGGCCTGCTCTCGTATCATTTCGACACGACTTTGTGGAATGTCCCCCTGAAGCAGGTGTTCAGTGTCTCCGCCGGGCAGCAGAAGACCGATTATGACGCGCGGCAGTACAACGCCTTTTACACGGGCGCAAACACCACGGACTGGGCCGGAGCCCTGGTCTGGGGGCGCGTGTATTGGGACAACGCCCAGGCGGCCTTCAATGTGCCTTCGACCGTCGAGTACCGCCCGTTACCGTTCAACTGGTATGACTTCGACTCGGAGCAGACCATCAAGTACGGCGGCGCCTTCTCGCAGACCCGCCTCTGGGACGACCGCCTGAACATCACGCTCGGCCTCCGGCGCGACTCGTATGATGTTTCCAAGGTCGGCCTGCGCGGCCCCACCAACGTCCCTGTGACGGGCAGCGGAGCCGGCAATACCCACTCCATCGGCGCCATCGGCTATGTCACCGAGTGGCTTGGCGTATTCGCCAATCTGTCCACCAACTACCAGCCCGCCGCCGGCGGCCTCGCTCCCACCATTTATGGTGAGACCCTGGGCGCCTCGTTCGGCAAGGGCCGGAATTTCGGCGTGCGCGTCTCCACCAAGGATGGCAAATACTATGCCTCGGCCACCTGGTACAAGGACACGGCGACGGACGTCATCGGTGGCGACAGCCCCGGCTTCCAGGGCATCTGGGACGACTACTTCCTGGCCGGCGGCACCAAGACCAACATCGGGCCCGCGGGCCAGGTCACCGGCAGCCCGGGCAGCTACAAGGCAGCCATGCAATATGTCGACACCTACGATGTGAAGTATACCGGCGTCGAGTTCGAGGTGACCGCCAATCCGACCAAGAACATCCGCCTGCAGGTGCACTACTCCGCCCCGAAGGGTGAAAGGACCAACAACGGCCCGCGCGGCGTGCTGTATTTCAAGGAGCATCTCGCCGACTGGCAGGCCGCGGCCACCGGGACCTCGGCGCAGAGTCTAAAGCTGGCCTCGGATCTCACCAACTCGGCCAATGACCTGGCCAGGTGGGCGGTCCCCACCCTCGCCGGCGCCGTGGTGAAATCCCATTGGAATGCCTTCGCGACGTACAGCTTCACGGAAAACACGCTGAAGGGCCTCGACATCGGTTTCGGCATGACGCAAACGGGCGCGCGGCAGATCGACCAGACGCACCGGACGACCCCGTTCACGACGGAGTCCTTGCTCATCGGCTATTCCACCAAGTTCTCCGCGCTGGATCGCAATATCCGCACGCGGTTCCAGCTCAACGTGGATAACCTGTTTGGCGACGACACGCTGGTATTCCAAAACTACAACGGCACCCAGACGATGGACTACAACTTCGTTCCGCCCCGGAAGCTGATCTTCTCGGCGCGCTTCGAGTTCTAAGGCCGTCATTCCGATCAGAAGGCGTCGGTCCGATCCCGACGTCCTCTTTTTGTTTCCTCTCCACCGGTCGTGTCCGGCCGGTGGACCTGGAAACCATCTGGTCTATTCCCTGCCGGTTCCGGACGCATTTTCGATCAACTGATTCGCGGGCTTGAACCCCCGCAGCCAATTTCCCTTGGAAAAGACCCCCACCGTTGGCGACGGCCTGCTCACTGCCGTGCCACTGAAAATACCCGCCGCCTCCGACTTCGGCCTGATTGAGCTGCGCACCAGCGGTGAATTGCGCGCGCTGCTGCTGCCCACCGGTGCGCTCTTCGCACTGCGGCACCGCGGCACCCTGCTCAACCAGTTCCTGCCCGGTCCGGCCGAAGTCGGAGGCTGCGGGTATTTTCAGTGGCACGGCAGTGAGCAGGCCGTCGC
>JANMTJ010000612.1:0-2374 GCA_031390295.1 Oleiharenicola sp. | reverse complement strand
CCCTGTCCCGGGAACGGATCTGGCGGGGCAGGTTGAGTCGGTCGGGAAGCATGTCACGCGGTTCCAGCCCGGGGACGAGGTGTTCGGCGAGCCCGAGCCGAAGGGGTCAGGCTGGACATTTCGCCCTCACTGATTGGTCGCCGAGGTGGGCCGAGCCGAGGACGCAGGTTCTGACTCAGGGCCAACCCATGGGGTCGAGTCTTGGGGTTTTGGGGCGGACGAGACTGCAGGTCTCGACTATCGACAAACCGGCCGCGCCCGGCACGCTTCCGGAATGTCCCCTGCAGCCCCCGCCACGGTCGCGGCTGGTTCCCGCGCGAAGCCGCTCGTCTGGCTTGGCTGGCTAGCCGTCCTTGCCGGATTGGGTTACTTTCTCATCCAGCGGGTTCCGCGCTACTTCGTCGTCACCCCGGAATCCTACGGGAATTCCTGGCCCCAAGTCAGCTGGCTGCTTCCCCACATCGTCGGTGGCCTGCTCGCCGCAGTCCTCGGGCCGCTCCAGTTCTGGCCGAAAATCCGGCGCGATTACCTGCCTTTCCACCGCATCGCGGGAAGGGTCTACATCGCCGCCGTACTCGTCGGCTCGATGGCGTCGCTCGGCCTGTCGCTCCAGATGAGCGCCAACAACGCCGCGTATGCCAGCGGCCTGATCGGCCTCGCCGTCGCGTGGGTTGTCACCACGAGCATGGCGTTCGTCGCGATCCGGCGGAAGAATCTCATCCAGCACAAGCAATGGATGATCCGCAGCTACGTGGTCACCTTTGCCTTTGTGACGTTCCGGTTGCTCGATGACACGCTCAGCCACAGGGGCCTGGTGCCGGAACACGAATTCTACGGGATCGTGGCCTGGGGCTGCTGGTCGGTGCCGTTGCTCTTCACCGAAGTCCTCATCCAGTCCGCAGAAATCTTCCGGAAGCGCGTCTAGGGCTGCCGACGCATGAAACCCCGCTGCTTGATCGCCCTAGTCTGCCTTGCGCTGGCAGTGGCCGGACGCGCCGCTGATGCAGCGGCCAAGCCCGCCTTCGACGCCAACCGGTTCCTCGAACTCTTCTATCAATCACCCCAGCCGGATCGGCTGTCGGATTTCCTGGCCGCCGTCTCTATCCAGGGCTGGGCCGAAGGAAAAAACAGCCGGCCCCCTTTGCTCGGATTCCTGGCCGAAATCATCACGGCTTATCCAGATCGCACGGAAGGATGGCGCGGCCACATTCCCCCATCCGACACGGCCCTACGCAGGCTTTGGGACGAAGCCGCCGTCCTCAGCCACAAGGGCGGCGTCCGCACCGTGATCGACCACAGCCCGGCGATCAATGACATGAACTGGGGCGCCTTTGCCGCCACCGGCCATGCCGACTTCGTGAACCGCCTGATCGCAGAGGTTCCCCACCATGACGAGCGCGATGACCTCAATCTCTTTGTCACCGGCAATACGGCCTGCTGGTCGCTGGGCAGCAAAGCCCGCAGCGAGCCCAAGGTCCGCCAGTTATTGGAGAACGCCCAAGCGTCTGCCCCACCCCGCACCCGCACGCTGATCGGCGAGATCCTCACCCGTGATCCCGCCAGCTACCGCCAGGAGATGATCGAGGTCATCCGCGAACAACGCCGCAAAGGCAAATGGCTCTGAGCCGCCGCGTCCTCCCGTTCAGTTGGGCTTGAGCGGAGCCCGGACTTTCAGCGCGATTCCGCCGCCCTGCGGCCATGGCTGCCGTTCAAAGGCACCGGGACTGAGGTAGCCAATGCTTGCGCTGACCGGCCAATTCAGGCTTTCTGCCATCACGGGCCTCCACACAAACGTGAACTAGTCACGTCCACTATATGAAGACGCTTCCTTTGGCCCAGTTCCGCCTGACGCTTTGCGGCTTCATTGGCCTCACCTGCCTCGCTTTGAGTGGCTGCGTGATGTCGCACAAAACACATCGCGAAAAAGCCCGGGCCATCTCGCTGGCCGATTTCGCCGGAAGATACAAGAATCAGGTGGATCCCAACCATGGCTACACCGGATTCACTCTGACGGACATTGTTTGGCCCAAACATCCGCCTGCGGTATCCTCCGGCGTACGAGACTACCGCGAGATTGATCGCGTCAAGGTGGCCGTCGACGGAAAGAAGGTAACGTTGACGTTTCTCATCTGGGGGAAGGTTTTTGATCAGGTCACCTACGAGGAAGGAAAGGATTTCCATCTCTCCGATTCCGTGGTGGGACTAAAGACAGAATCTGGAGCTGCCGCCACCTTGGGCAAAGGGGGCGAAGAAATGGCTGGTATGGTCCCCGTGCTGCCAGCAGCCGGAGCGATCGTTCAGGGAGCAAAACTCTTTCTAAACCCTAAGGGCGACATCGTTGTGCGGACTAACAGCACCATGGCGGCTCTGGTAT
>JANMTJ010000608.1:0-7519 GCA_031390295.1 Oleiharenicola sp. | reverse complement strand
CGCCCTGTCCGACTTCGAATTTGAATTCAACATGGCGCTGATGAACCGCCACCTCGAGCCCAAGGTGGAGACGATCTTCGTGATGCCCAACGAGGCCTACAGCTACACCAGCTCCTCCCTCGTGAAGCAGATCGCCAAGCTAGGCGGGGATGTGAAGCATTTCGTCCCGGCCAACGTTGCCGCCGCCCTGCGCGGCATGAAGTAAGGCGATTCAGCCGCGCTTTGACATTGGGTAGTGCGCGGACTCCGTTCCGCGCCGAACAATCACGGCGGTGAAGGGACTCACCGCCCAACCCTCAGGGACTCGAGCCCTCCACCTATTCACCCCCCCAGCCCGATCTGCCGGAGCGCCTCGTAGGTCGCGATGCCGGCGGCGGTCGACAGGTTGAGGGAACGCAGCTCCCCGTTGGCGTGCGGAATCTTCACGCGGCATTCGTCCGCCAGCTCGGCATGGAGCCAGTCCGGCGCGCCCGCCTCCTCGTTGCCGAACACCAGCCCGTCGCCCTCGGCGTACCGGACGTCCCAGAATCCCCGGGTCGCATGCGTCGTGAACAGCCACAGGCGTTTCGGCGCCGCGGCGCTGGCCTTGAATGCCGCCCAGTCCGCATGATGGTGCACATCGAGGGAGAACCAGTAGTCCATGCCGGCGCGCTTGAGGTTTTTGTCCGTCACCTCGAAGCCGAGCGGATGGATCAGGTGCAACCGCGAGCGGGTCACCGCGCACATCCGGCCGATATTGCCGGTGTTTTGCGGGATCTGGGGCTGGAACAGCACGACGTGCAACATGGGCCGAGGGATGACTTAATCCGCTTTACGGCAAGCCGGATTCCCCTAGAAAGACCCCGCTGCCCGGGCCCGGCACCGCATCCCTGCATGTCACTTCCCCCTTCCAAGAACGGAGACAAGATCGTCCTCCTGGTTGATGATGAGTTCTCCTACATCGACCTGCTACAGCAGTTGCTCACCGACCATCTGGCCTGTCCGGTCCACGGTTTCACCAAGCCGGCCGACGCGCTGCGCGCGGTACCGACCCTGAACATCGGCATGATCATCACCGACTACCAGATGCCTGACATGAACGGCCTGCAGTTTGTCGCCGCCGTGCAGAAGATCAATCCCGCGATACCGGCGATCATGATCACCGCCTACAACATGTCCTTCACCCCCCGGGAACTCGCGGCGGTGCCCTCGCTCAAGGCCGTCGTCCGCAAACCCTTCCGCTGGACGGTGCTCGCCGATGAGGTGGTCAAATACTGGCCGGATGCGAATCCGCCCAAGGTCATTTCCTCAAAAAACCCGTTTGCGCAGATGTAGGCCGTCGTTGTCGGCGTGCAGCAGGTGGATGCTGGCCGGCAGCTTGTAGGCGGCAAAGGCCGCCGCCATCGCCCGGCCCACCTTCGCCGCCAGCCGCGGACGGGCGACGCACAGCACGCTCGAGCCGCTGCCGCTCAGCCAGCCCGTCAGCGCACCCGCGGCCACGCCAGCCTCGATCGCGGGCCGGGCCCCGGGAATCAATGGCAGGCGGTAGGGCTCGTGCAGGAAGTCTTTCACGGCGTGGCGCAGCCGGTCGTATTCTCCCGAAAGGAAGGCCGCCACCACGTAGGTCGCGCTGTTCACGCTCTTCACCGCGTCGAAATATGGCAGCTCCTTCGGCAGGATGCCGCGCGCCTTCTTCGTTTCCAGTTCCTGATCGGGAGAGACGACGACAAAGCAAAGATCGCGGCCAATGGGCTTGCGCAACACCCCGAGCAACTGGCCCGTGTGGGGGTCGCAGCGCGCGACGCAGAAGCCGCCAATGACCGCCGGGGTGGCGTTGTCGGGATGGCCCTCGAGCTGGGTGACAAGCGAGCAAAGGTCGTCCTTCGTCAGCTTCGCCCCGGTCAATTCATTCAGGGCCGCCACGACGCCGGCGCGCAGGGTCACGCTGGAGCCGAGGCCGCGCGACATGGGCACGTCGCCCCGGATCGCGAGGGTGTAGCCGACCTCCTCGACGCCGGCGCGCACAAAGAACAGCTGGGCGGCCTCGTCGGCCATCTCGAGGCCGTGGCTGTCGCTGGCGGCGGCCGGCTGCGCGCCGCGCCAGTCGCCGCGGGTCAGCGTGATGTCGTTGTAGAGGCTGAGCGCCATGCCAAGCGAATCGAAGCCCGCGCCACAATTGGAAGTGCTGCCGGGCACGCGGATGGTGACTTCGCGGGGGAGTCGGCGGGGACGAGGGGTGCGGGCTTTCATCGGATGGAACGGAGGGCGCGGTGGGCTTCGAGGTTTTGTTCGCGTTTCTTGAGGTCTTCGCGCTTGTCGAACTGCTTCTTGCCGGACGCGGTGGCAATCTCAACTTTCACGAGTGCCTCCTTGAAATACATGCGCAGGGCGACGAGCTGGCGGCCGGCGGTCTCGACGGCCTGGCTGAGCTTGCGGATCTCGCTGCCGTGCAGGAGCAGCTTGCGCCGGCGCCGCGGGGCGTGCTGGGAAAGGCCGCCGTGCTCATACGCCTCGATGTAGGCATTGTAGAGCCAGACCTCTTCCTTCTCGATCCGGGCAAAGGCGTCGGTGATCTGCGCTTTCCCGGCGCGGATGGACTTCACCTCGGTGCCGGACAGCTTCACCCCCGCCTCGAACTTGTCGTGGATGAAATAATCCCGCAGCGCCTTGGCATTGCGCATCTCGGTGTAGCGGGTGGGATCGTGCTTCTGGGCGGCCATGGACGGGATTGAGTGATGCGGTGGGAGGGCCGGGGCGGCAAACAAAAGAAGCGAGGCCGGGGCCTCGCTTCGCGGGAACTGGGAGTTGGCCGGCAGGGCTGGCTCAGGCCGTATGGAGCTCGTAGCTGATCTTGCCCTCGACGATCTCGCGCAGGGCGATGTCTTCGGGACTCAGCTTCTCCAGCGACTCCACGAGCGGGCGGCTGCCGCGGCGGAGCTGTTTCACCCGGCGGGAAACGACGTTGATCAGGATGTTGGGGTCCTGGATGACTTTCTGGGCTTCACGGATGTATTCGTCTCTCATGGGTGCGAAAAAATGGAAGGGAAACACCTAGGTTTGGTCCCCGGAGCGTCAAGGGTTAATTTGTCAGCCGCAGCCTCCGTGTTTTCTCTTTGCGCCCGCCCATCATTCGTGCGAAACTCCCTCCATGTTCGTGGCTTGGACAACCACCGCCATTCGCGCGGATGCCGACCGGCTGGCCCGGGGTGCGGTCGAGGCCCGCCTCGCCGCCTGCGCCCAGGTGGACGGTCCGCTCACTTCCTACTATCACTGGGAGGGCAAGCTGGAGCAGGCGCAGGAATTCCGCGTCTGGTTCAAATACCTCCCCGCCAACGCTTCGCTCCTCAGCGGCTGGGTCCACAACCATCATCCGGCGGCTGTTCCCCAGTGGATTGAGGTCAGCGCCGAAAACGTGGGCGAAAAGTACTTGTCATGGGCTATGGCGAACTCTACTTCCCTCCCCTTCCAGCAGCCAAAATCACCTTAAGCCCAACCTCCCTTTATGTCCCAGCATCCCAGTCTCAAGCCCGCCGGCGGCGGCGTCGTCGTCAAACGCAATGTCCTCAAGCGCTTTGAGCGCGTGGCCCTGCTCAAGAAGCGCGGGCAGTGGAAACCGGGCGACCGCGTCCAGGGCCTGCGCAAGACCAAGGCCGACGTTTAAGCCTTAAACCATCCCACTTCCCGGGCAGGATCGCACGCCGACCTGCCCTTTTTGTTACCCGCCATGCTCGACCTCGCGAAGAAGCTCTTCGACTTCATCCTGCATATCGACCGCCACCTGGCGGAGATCATCGCCAGTTATGGCGCGTGGACCTACGGCATTTTGTTTCTGATCATCTTCGCCGAGACGGGGCTGGTGGTCATGCCCCTGCTGCCCGGCGACTCGCTGCTCTTCGCCGCCGGCGCCTTCTGCGCGAAGTCCGAGACCGGCCTCAACGTCCACTCGATGGCGTTCCTGCTTTTCAGCGCCGCCTTCCTCGGCGACACGCTCAACTACTGGGTCGGCCACAAGCTCGGTCCCGCCGTCTTCAAGCGCGAGGACTCGGTCTGGCTCCGCAAGAAACACCTCGAGCGCGCCCACGAGTTCTTCGAGAAATACGGCGGTCGCGCCGTCATCCTGGCCCGCTTCGTGCCAATCGTGCGCACCTTCGTTCCATTCGTCGCCGGTGTCGGCACCATGACCTACCCGCGCTTCCTCGCCTACAACCTCATCGGCGGTTTCCTCTGGATCTACTTCTTCACCTATGCCGGCTTCTTCTTTGGCAACCAGCCCTTCGTGCAGAAGAACTTCAAGCTGGTGATCCTCGTCATCATCATCCTGTCCGTCGTGCCCATCGTGGTGGAGTTCTTTCGCGAGTGGCGGAAGTTCCGGAAGGCCGCCTGAAGGTAGGGCGGGTCGTCCCGACGAGCCTTCCTGCCTGGCGGCTCATCCGGAGGATGGCAGACTGTCGCATTCGCTCGAAACGGCCTCCCCCTATGTCTTGAATCCCTGTTGCCTCCGGCCGCCCAGCCGTGGCACGTTCACTGCTCAAATTCTCTAAAATGAGCACCAAGAAGAAAGTCGCCATCCTGACCGCCGGTGGGCTCGCGCCCTGCCTCAGTGCCGCCGTCGGCCAGTTGATCCTCCATTACACGAAACAATGCCCCGAGTGGGACATCATCTGCTACCGCTCCGGCTACAAGGGCCTGCTGAAAGGCGAAAGCCTCGCCATCACGCCCGAGATCCGCGCTCAGGCCGGCGTGCTTCGCCGCTACGGCGGCAGCGTCATCGGCAACAGCCGCGTGAAGCTCACCAATGCCAAGGATTGCGTTAAACGCGGTCTCGTGAAGGAGGGCCAGAATCCCCTCGCCGTGGCCGCCGAGCAGCTCCAGCGCGACGGCGTGGACATCCTCCACACCGTCGGCGGCGATGACACCAACACCACGGCCGCCGATCTCGCCGCCTACCTGCAGCAGCACAATTACAAGCTCAGCGTCATCGGCCTGCCCAAGACCATCGACAATGACATCATCCCGATCAAGCAGAGCCTCGGTGCCGCCACCGCGGCCGAGCAGGGAGCACGCTTTTTCCGCAATGTGGTCACCGAGGTCGGGGCCAGCGGTCGCATGCTCATCGTGCATGAGGTGATGGGCCGCAGCTGCGGCTGGCTGACCGCCGCCACCGCCCGCGAATACCAGCTGCACCTTGCCCAGATGTCCTGGGTGCCGGGCCTCGGGCTGGTCCGCGAAAAATACGCCGTCCATGCGATCTATCTGCCGGAACTCGCCCTCGACATCGAGGCCGAGGCCAAACGCTTGCGCACCATCATGGACCAGCAGGGCAACGTGAACCTCTTCATCAGCGAGGGCGCGGGCCTCGAGAGCATCGTTGCCGAGATGACCGCCAGCGGCGCCAAGATCGACCGCGATCCCTTCGGCCACGTCCGGCTCGACAGCATCAACCCCGGCAAATGGTTCGGCGAGCGCTTCGCCTCCATGCTCGGCGCGGAGAAGGTGCTGGTGCAAAAGAGCGGTTATTTCGCCCGCTCCGCCCCGGCCAATGACGAGGATTTCCGCCTCATCGATACCTGTGTGCTCAAGGCGGTGGAATGTGCCATCCAAGGCGTGACCGGGGTCATCGGCCACGACGAGGAGCACGGCGACGAACTCCGGGCCATCGAGTTTCCCCGCATCAAGGGGGGCAAGGCCTTCGACGTCACCAAGACCTGGTTCAAGGAACTGCTCGATGAGATCGGCCAGCCGATGACCGCTCCGGTCCACGTGGCGCATTAAAGGTCATCCATCGCCATTCCCATCATCCCGGTTAGCGGCTCGGCTGGTCAGTTTCAAGCCACTGCCGCACCCGCTGTCTCTCTTGGGCAACGGCACCCATCTGTGGATTCGACCGCTATTTCTTCACCACGAGGACGCCCTTCATCCCTACGAAGCAATGGGCCGGAAAGGAGCAGAGGAAGGGATACTCCCCGGGCTCGGTTGGGGCCGTGAACGTGACTTCCCCGGTTTCATTCGGTCCAAGCAGCCCGACGAAAGCCACAATCTTCTCCTTCAATTTGGAAGGGATGTAACCGTTCGCGCCCTCGGGTTGCGCGGCCTCCGCAAATTTCACCGGGTCGGTGCCCGCGGTGAGCAAGATCCAGTTGTGCCCCATGGCGTCCTTGGGCAAGGTACCGGCGTTCGTAAGGACCACCTTGATCGATTCACCGGGTGCAGCCGTTATCGATGCCACATCGAACTTCATGGCATTGCCGACGCCAGCGCGGATCTTGATGACCCTCGGGGTGGCCGCAGAATCGGCCGCCAGCCCGAGGAGGCATCCTGTAAGCGCAGCCACGATGAGAAGAAAGGCTGTAAGTTTTGATTTCATGATAATGGTTATCCGGAGAAAGCCTGGGGGCGGAGCGCCCACATGCCGTTAGAGTTCGATCTGCATCATGACCCCGTACCAGTTGATCTCAAAATCACGCGGCCCGCTGTCGAGGATGACCGCGGTGGGCAAGGCGACGGGGTTTCCCACGACCGGCACGATATCAAGATTCTGATAATGCCAGTCCCGGATGCGTTCCTTCTGGTAACGCCAGAACAGGCGCACTGCCAGGCGTTCCGTCAGGGGATAGCGCAGGCTGGCATCGAGGTAGTCGATGTCGATTGCCAGGTCCGGCATCCCGTTGCCGGCGAAGACCGCGTTGGCCGCGCTAAGGGCGCCACCGACGTTATAGTCGTAGCCGATCTGAGTGCGGCCGTATGTATAAGTGTAGTCGATGTTGAGACTGGCCTTGCCCAGCTCCTGCTTCAACCCGGCGCCAAATACGTGATTGCGATCCTCGCTGCCGACAGACCAAGCCTGCAACAGAGGATAGACCGGTCCGCCCGGGGCGGATCCAATCTCAATCGCATTGTCCGGAGTCACGGTTCCGAGCGAGGTGACCAGGCCGATCGTGACCGGGGTGCCAGCTTGGGCGATGGAGGCCTGCCGGTTCTTGCCGAGCTGGTACGAATAGAAGGCGTAGATGCTCTGGCGCGGCGAAGGCTGGTAGCTCAGATCCAGGTTCGCGGAGCGCTGGCCTCGCCGGGTCCGGCCGTAATCGGAGTCAGGGAAAGAAGCCTCCCTCACCTGCAGGGAAACGCCGGCATCGAGATTGGGCCGCAGCATCGTGTTAACCCGGAGATTCACCACGTGCTGATCGCGGTCGGCAAGGTCCAGCGTCTTAATGCCACTGTTGTTGCGAACGGCCCAGCTCGTGACGTTGGCGCCGGCGGTCGTGGGCATCGGCAGCAAGGCGGAGCTAAACGCACCATCGTAGCTGGACACGCGGTACTCGCTGCCCCGCCGCTGCGCGTATTCATACGACAGCCGCAGGCTGGAATCACCCAGTCCCCGGTTCACGTACGTGAGTTTGGCCTTGTCCTCCCAAGTGCGGTCCCGAACCCGGTTCTCCCGCGACATGATCTCACGCTCCAGGGAGGCATTCAAAGTCGAGAGCTTGTTGAGTCGATATTCGCCCGTCGTGCTCAGCCGGTACTGCTTGGCCCCGTAATAGAC
>JANMTJ010000570.1:0-4063 GCA_031390295.1 Oleiharenicola sp. | reverse complement strand
GCCGGCCGGCGAAGTCTATTTTGAGGCCGAGAACCCGAAGGGCGTGCTCGGTTTCTACATCGTGAGCAAGGGCGGCGGCGTGCCGTGGCGCATGAAGATCCGCAGTCCCTCGTTCTGCAACCTTTCCATCCTCCCCAAGCTGTGCGTCGGCCACCTGGTGTCCGACGTCGTTTCCATCCTCGGCTCGCTCGACTTCGTCATGGGCGAGTGCGACCGCTGACCACCCGTCGATGAATCTCAAACCCGAAACACTCCGGCAGATCGACGAGGTCATCACCCATTACCCGGTGAAGCGCAGCGCCACGCTGCCGCTGCTGCACCTCATCCAGGAGGACGTGGGCTGGATCCCGCCCGAGGCGGTTGAGTGGGTCGCGACCAAGCTCGAGCTGCCGCCAATCAACGTCTACGAGGTGGTCACCTTTTACCCGATGTTCCGGCAGAAGCCGATCGGCCGCCGCCACATCAAGGTCTGCCGCACGCTCTCCTGCGCCCTCACCGGCGGCTACAAGGTCTGTGAGAAGTTCGAGCAGGAATTCGGCTGCCACCGCGGCGAGGTTTCCGCCGACGGCGAGGTGACCATTGATTTCGTCGAGTGCCTCGCCAGTTGCGGCACCGGCCCGGTCGTCATGATTGATGACGACCTCCATGAAAGGGTCGATGCCGCCAAGGCCTCGGCCCTCAGCCAACAGATCAAGCACGCGGCCAAGGACCGCACCGCGTCATGAAAAAATTCCGCATTCTCCAGGTTCCCCCCGTCCGTTTCGGACTCGTTCTCGGGTTGATCAACGGTTTCGTCGGCATGATTGTCGCGCCGGTGCTGCTGCTCACCCTCGGGGCCGCCGCCACCGCGGCCGACCTTGCCATCGCCCCCAAGCTGCTCGGCATCCCGTGGTTGTTCGCCGGCGCCGGCGCCCTGTTCATGCCGTTCATCCACGCCGTCGGCGGCTTCATCTTCGGCGTCCTCCTCGCCATGGTCTACAATTTCGCCGCCCGCTGGACCGGCGGCATTGAGTTCATCGTCGACGACAAGCCCTGATTTCCGCCATGCCCGCTCCGTCCCAACGCCGCCTGATCTTTGCTCACATCGATGAGCCCGGCTACACCAGCGACCTCCGGTGCTACCTGAAGCACGGCGGCTACGAGGTGATGAAGCGCGCGTTCGGCCGCAAGCCCGAGGAGCTGATTGACGAGGTCAAAAAGTCCGGCCTGCGCGGGCGGGGCGGCGCCGGCTTTTCCTGCGGCCTCAAGTGGACGCTCGTCGACCGCAAGAGCGGCAAGCCGATCTATCTCATCGTCAACGCCGACGAGTCCGAGCCCGGCACGTTCAAGGACCGTTACATCATGCACCAGGATCCGCACCAGCTGATCGAGGGCACGATGATCTCGTGTTTCGCGAACAACGTGAAGCAGGCCTACATCTACATCCGCGGCGAGATGCCCCATGGCGCCCGCATCCTGGAGAAGGCCATCCAGGAGGCCCGCGACGCCAACCTGGTGGGCCAGAACATCCTCGGGTCGAATTACTCCTGCGACATCTTCGTACATCGCGGTGCCGGCGCCTACATCTGCGGCGAGGAGACCGGCCTGATCGAATCGCTCGAGGGCAAACGCGCCAACCCCCGCATCAAGCCCCCCTATTTCCCGGCGGTCCTCGGCCTCTACCAGTGCCCGACGATCGTCAACAACGTCGAGACCCTCTGCCACGTGAAGCACATCGCCGACATGGGTGGTGAGGCCTACGGCAAGATCGGCACGCCCAACAACACCGGCACCCGCATCTTCTGTGTCTCGGGCCACGTGCAGAAACCCGGTTACTACGAGTTCGAGACGGGCAGGATCACCATGGGCCAGTTGCTCAACGAAGTCTGTGGCGGTCCGCTGCCCGGCCGCACCTTCAAGGCGGTCATTCCCGGCGGTTCGTCGGCCAAGATCCTCCGCTTCGGCGAACGCTTCAAGGGCAAGCGCAAGGTCGGCACCGAGATGGTCGACTACGACTGGGGTGTCGAGGACGTCCCGATGGATTTCGACTCCCTGGGCATGATCGGCACGATGGGTGGCTCCGGCGGCGTCATCGTGATGGATGACACGGTCAACATGGTCGAGGCGCTCGCCAACATCAACGCGTTCTACTCCCACGAGAGCTGCGGCCAGTGCACGCCCTGCCGCGAGGGCTCGCTGTGGATGAAGAAGATCACCACGCGCATGGTCCATGGCGAGGCGCGCGAACAGGACGCCGCCCTGCTCAAGGGCGTGGCCGACCAGATTCCCGGCCGCACGATCTGCGCCTTCGGCGAGGCCTGCTCGTGGCCGACCCAGAGCTTCCTCGCCAAGTTCGGCGACGAGTTCAAGGGCTACGCCGAGGCCAAGAAGACCAAGCCCGAACCCACGGCCCCGCTCATTTGATCGCAACCATGGAATCCAGAATTCAGAATCCAGAATCCAGAAGGGCTGCCGCCAAATCCTTTGAGGATCTCATCGTGTGGCAGAAGGCCCACGCCTGGGTTTTGCTGGTTTATCGCATGTCCGAGGGGTTTCCCGTGAAGGAAAACTATGCGCTGACTTCGCAGCTCCGCCGGGCGGCCATGTCCGTTCCGGCAAATATTGCGGAAGGCTTCAAGAAGCGCGGCACCCGGGACAAGCTGCGGTATTACAACATCGCGCAGGGTTCACTGGAGGAGTCGCGTTATTTTCTCATTCTCTCACGTGATCTCGGCTACGCGGATATTCAAGAGGCCTATGCCGGTCTCGAGGAAGTCAGCCGCATGCTCGAGGCTTATCATCGCACCATTCTGAATTCTGGATTCTGAATTCCTTGGATTCTATGATTTCTCCTCCCAAACCCGCCGACCTCGTCACCGTCAACATTGACGGCAGGGACATCGCCGTGCCGAAGGGCACGAACGTGATCGAGGCCGCCCGGCTCGTCGGCGTCGAGATTCCGCATTACTGCTATCACCCGAAGCTCACGATCGTCGGCAACTGCCGCATGTGCCTCATCGAGATGGGCATGCCGGCCGTCGATCCCGCCACCAAGGCGCCGGTGCTGGACGCCGCCACCGGCAAGCCGAGGATCAACTGGATCCCCCGCCCGCAGATCGGCTGCGGCACCTACGCTTCGCCCGGCCTCCACATCCGCACGGATTCGCCGATGGTGAAGGATTGCCGCGAGGGCGTGACGGAGATGCTGCTCATCAACCATCCGCTCGACTGCCCGATCTGCGACCAGGCCGGGGAGTGCAAGCTGCAGGAGCACTCCACCGCCTACGGCCGCGGTTACTCGCGCTTCGTCGAACAGAAGAACGTGAAGCCCAAGCGCACCGAGCTCGGCCCGCGCGTGACCCTCGACGACGAGCGCTGCATCCTCTGCTCCCGTTGCATCCGCTTCTGCAAGGAGGTCGCCAAGGATGACGTCCTCGGCTTCATCGATCGCGGCAGCTACAGCACACTCACGTGCTACCCGGGCAAGAAGCTCGAGAACAATTACTCGCTCAACACCGTCGACATCTGCCCCGTCGGCGCGCTCACCTCGACTGATTTCCGCTTCAAGATGCGCGTGTGGTTCCTCAAGCAGACGCCGGGCATCGATTTCGAGTCGTCCGTCGGAGTCAACACGGAGGTCTGGAGCCGCGAGGGCGTGATCTACCGCATCACTCCGCGGCAGAACGACGCCGTCAACGACACCTGGATGGCCGACTCCGGCCGCATGCTCTACAAGCAGGTCCAGGCCGACGACCGCCTCGTGGATTACAAGATCGACGGGGTCACCGCCCTGCCGGCCGTCGCCTGGGCGAAAGCCGGGGTACTGTTGAAACCAGATGGCGTCGTCGTTGTCGGCTCGGGTCGCAGCAGTGTCGAGGAACAGTACCTGACGAAGAAGCTGGCCGATGCGCTCAAGGTTTCTGCCGTGCTGGTCAGCCGGGTGGGGCAGGGCGACCGCCTCCTTATCTCCTCCGACCGCAATCCGAACGTCCGCGGCGCGCTCGTGACGGGACTCATCACCGCGTTGCCGGCGCAGCGTCTCGCATCGCTCGCCGCCGATATCGACGCGGGCAGGGTAAAGACC
>JANMTJ010000464.1:0-1888 GCA_031390295.1 Oleiharenicola sp. | reverse complement strand
GCTCAGCCCCTGCGGCACGGCGTTCTGCATCGCGATGGCCTCGTCGAGATTCTTGTAGCCCATCACATAGAGGATCGGGGCAAAGGTCTCGTGCTGCACCACCGGCCACTCGTTCCTCGCCTCGGCGATACACGGCGTGACGTAGGTTCCCTTGAGCTGCCCGCCACCGAACAGCACCTTGCCGCCGTGCAGTTTCAGCTGGGTGATGGCGTCCTGCATGGCCTGCACCGCCGTCGCGTCGATGAGCGGCCCGACCAGCGTGCCCGCGTCCAGCGGCGAGCCGATGGGCAGCGACTTGTAGGCCGACACGAGCGAAGCGGTGAATTCCTTCTTGATGGACTCATGCACGAAGATGCGCCGCGTGCTCGTGCAGCGCTGACCGGCCGTGCCAACGGCCCCGAAGAGGATGGCCCGCTTGGCCAGCTTCAGGTCGGCGGAAGGCGTCACGATGATCGCATTGTTGCCCCCGAGTTCGAGGAGGCTGCGGCCGAAGCGCTTTGCCACGACCTCGCCGACGCGCCGGCCCATGCGGGTGGAGCCCGTGGCTGAGACCAGCGGGATGCGTTTGTCGTTGGCCAGCAGTTCTCCGACCGAGGGGCCGTCGCCGATGACGAGCGAGAAGACGGCGGGGTTCACGCCGCACTCCCGGCACACTTTTTCGGCGAGCTTGATGCAGGCGATGGCCGTGAGCGGGGTTTTCTCGGAGGGCTTCCAGAGGGTGCTGTCGCCGCACACCGCCGCGAGCGCGCTGTTCCAGGCCCAGACGGCGACGGGAAAGTTGAAGGCCGAGATGATGCCGACCACGCCCAGTGGCTGCCACTGTTCCATCATCCGGTGACCCGGGCGCTCCGACGCGATGGTCAGGCCGTGGAGCTGGCGCGAGAGGCCGGTGGCGAAGTCACAGATGTCGATCATCTCCTGCACCTCGCCCTCGCCCTCGGCGAGGATCTTGCCCGCCTCGAGCGCGACGAGCTGGCCGAGTTCCGTCTTCAGCCCGCGCAGGGCGTTGCCCAACTGGCGGATCACTTCGCCGCGCTTCGGGGCGGGCAGATCCCGCCACGCGAGGAAGGCGGTGTGTGCGGCCGCGGCGGCCTGCTCGTAGTCGGCGGGTGATGCCTGCCGCACCCGGCCGAGCAACGAGCCGTCCACCGGCGAATATTTTTCCAGCACGGGACCGGTGCCGCTCCACGTGCCGGCGAAGACGCCAGGATTAACGGCCTTGGCGCTGAGCCCGAGCTTCGGAAAGATCGCCTTGCTGACGGCGGAGACTGAGGTGGATTTGGCCATGGTAGGAAGAATCGATCGGGTCACAGAGTGCACTGAGTCGAACCGGAGATCACGGAGGCTTTTGCCCTGGCCAATAATGACAGGGCTGATCCGGTGCTCTGTGATCTCTGTGTCAAAATAAGAAAGTTCATTCGCCATATACCCGCCCACCCCACCGCGTGCCGAGGAAATCCTTCAGCGAGACGGATTCCTGCTTCACGAAGCCCGGGCCGAGCTTCTTCTTGGCAAAGAGCTCGAGCACGCCGGTGATGCCGGCGGCCGTTGTGAGCTGGATGGCGTTGAGTTTCCGCCCGTGGATCGTGGCGCCGTGCATCTTCTTGATGAAACTGCGCTGCTTGAGCCCGCCGCCCTTCTCCGTGCCGACGACGCTGACATAGAAAACGACGACGTCGGACTCGGTGAGCGGCACTTCCTGGTCGAAGATCTGGGTGACCAATTCCTGGCGCGGCGCGAGGTTGAGGTCCTGCAGGAGGAACTTCATCAGGTCGCGGTGGCCGGGATAGCGCATGGTCTTGTAGTTCAAGTCGCCCACCTTGCCGGCGAAGGTCTGACACATCGTCGCGACGCCGCCCGAGGTGTTGAAGGCCTCGTACTCGGTGCC
>JANMTJ010000412.1:0-5351 GCA_031390295.1 Oleiharenicola sp. | reverse complement strand
CCGCCCGGTTCCGCCAGCACAGGCTCAGAACCCCTTGATCTTGAAAAGGCTGGTAACGCTCTCGTTGGTATTGATCCGGAGGATGGCCTCCCCGAGGAGCGGGGCGATGCTGAGCACGGTGATGGGCAGGCCCCGGGTGTCGATCGGCACGGAATTGGTGGTGATCAGCTCGTCGATCAGGCCCGTCTTAAGGCGCTCATAGGCAATCTCATTGAGGACACAGTGGCTGACGGCGGCGCGAATGCTCTTCGCCCCATGGTCCTTCAGGAGCTTGGCCGCGGAGGTCAGGGTGCCCGCCGTCTCAGTTATATCATCCACCATCAGGACATCGCAGCCCGCGACATCGCCGACCAGGCTCATCGCCTTGACGGCGGTGGCGCTGGTGCGCTTTTTGGCCACGAGGCCCAGGGTGGCGCCGAGGACATCGGCGTAGGCGGAAGCCATCTTCATGCCGCCGATGTCCGGGGAGACCACCACGAGATTGTTGCTCCGCTTGGTGGCAAGATACTGGAAGAAAACGGGAGAGGCAAAGAGGTGATCCACCGGAATGTCGAAGAAGCCCTGGATCTGCTGGCTGTGGAGATCCATCGTCAGGACCCGGTTGGCGCCGGCGGACATGAGAAGGTTGGCGACCAGCTTGGCGGTGATGGGCACCCGGGGCTGGTCCTTGCGATCCTGGCGCGCGTAGCCGTAGAAGGGGATGACCGCCGTGATGCGCTGCGTCGACGCCCGCTTGGCGGCGTCGATCATGATGAGCAACTCCATCAAGTGGTGGTTGGTCGGCGGGCAGGTGGACTGGATGAAATAGGCGTCCGCCCCGCGGATGTTCTCATTGATCTTCACGAACGATTCCCCGTCGGGGAAACAGGTGACGGTCGCATCGCCGAGCGGGACGCCGATGGACGAGCAGATTTCCTCTGCGAGTGCGCGGTTGGATGAGCCGGAGAATATCTTGAGCTTCGTGTCCCTCATTGCAGTGGCGTGGTAACGGAGAAGGGGAAACGCGGGAAGATTATTCCAAATTTTTCTCGAGGGCCCCGACGCGTTTGAAGAGATCGGGGAGCCGCTGCTGCAGGATGGCCAGCCGGCGCTCCAGCAGGTAGGGGATGGCCGGATTGCCGTTCACGTAGGCGCCGGCCGGGACGTCGTGGGCGATCCCGGCCTGGCCGCCGGCCTTGCTGCCCTTGCCCAAGGTGACGTGCCCGCCCACCCCGACCTGACCACCGAGGATCACAAAATCCTCGAGGATGGTGCTGCCCGAGATGCCGACCTGGGAGCACAGGATGCAGTGCCGGCCAATGACGACGTTGTGGGCGATCTGCACGAGATTATCGATCTTGGTCCCCTCCCCCACCACGGTCCGGCTGAAGCGGGCCCGGTCGAGGGTGGAGTTGGCCCCGATCTCGACATCGTCGCCTATGACGACCGTGCCGATCTGCGGCACCTTTTCATGGCGCCCCTGGACAAATTCATACCCGAAACCGTCGGCCCCGACGATGACACCCGGCTGGAGCCGCACGCGCTGGCCCAGCGAACAGGTGGACGCGATCACGCAACCGGGCATGACATAGCAGCCCTCGCCCAACCGGGCATCGCGGCCGACAAAGACCGAGGCCTGCAGGACAGTGCCGGCGCCAATCTGCACCCCGTCCTCGATGACACACAGCGGGCCGACGTGGGCCGTGGGATCAACCTGGGCGGAAGGGGCCACCACGGCGCTGGGATGGACGCCGGGCGCGGGCTTGGGCCAGAGGGTCTGCTCGATGCGGGCGCAGACCCGGGCGAGGGCGACCGAGGGGTTGTCCACAAAGAGG
This sequence comes from Oleiharenicola sp., assembly GCA_031390295.1. GTDB lineage: Bacteria > Verrucomicrobiota > Verrucomicrobiia > Opitutales > Opitutaceae > Lacunisphaera. The sequence goes on along the minus strand of JANMTJ010000412.1, from coordinate 3,537 downwards.
TAGACCTGCCCGTTCTGCGGCTCGCCGGCATAATCCAGGGGCAGCAGGACGACGGTGGCGGCGCAACCGGCCACCTGGCCCTTGTACTTGGCGTTGCCAAGGAAGGAGAGGTCGCCGGCGCGGGCCGTGCTGAGCGAGGCGACGTCCGTGACGGGGCGGGTGGTCGAGCCGGTGGTGCGCCTGGCGCCGACCAGGGCGGCGATCTCGGCGGTGGTATAGGCGACCTGCATGGGCACAAAAAAGCCCTGTTCGGTGGAACAGGGCTTGGCAAGATATCTTGTTACTTCTTGGTCGCCGGCGCGGGCACGGGCGTCGTCGGTTTCGCGGTGGCATTGGGCACCGTGAACTGGGTGGGGGCGGCCGGGGTGGTCGGGGCGGGAGCGGCGGCGGCCGGCGCGACGGCGGCGGGGGCCGGACGGTCCTTGTTCTCCTCGATGATCACCTCTTCGGTGATGTCGTAGGCAGCGTCGGCATAGAGCACGACGGGAATCCGGAAGACCGACGGGCCCGATTTGTCGAGCGCGAGGGTGGCGCCGTGCTTCTTGGCGACCTCGACCACGAGCTTGCTGATCTCCTCGAGGAGGAGGTCGCGATGCGAACCGATGCGCTGCTGGAGGGAACGCTGCGTGTTCTGCACGAAATTCTGCACGTCGGCCTGCTTGCGCTGGATCTCCTCGTACTTCTTGGCGACATCGGCCTCGGCCTTGGTGCGCGCCTCGGGGGTCAGGAGGGTGCTCTTGGCCTGCTCGGCGAGCTCCTTGTATTCGTCGACGAGGATCTGGCCCTGCTTGCGGAGTTCCTCGGCCTGTTCCTGGGCCTTCTGCTCGGCGTCGCGGAACTTCACATTGGCCTCCTCCGACTTGTAGTGGCTGTCGAAGACCTTGGCCATGTCGACGACGACCAGTTTCACGGCCGGCTGCGCTTGCAGGGCGATGGAACCGGCCGAAAGGGTGGCCAGGGCAATTAGGGAGCGGATCAGGTTTTTCATGATAGTTGAGGTGGAGGGGTGATCAGAAGCGGGTGCCGAAGGAGAAGTTGAACTGGTTCCCTTTCTTGTTGAATTTGTCGGTCTTGATCGGGATGCCGAAGTCGAGGCTCAGCGGGGCGCCGGCCACAAAGAGCCGGAGGCCGATGCCGAAGTTGTCGTTGTAGTCGACCGGGCTGAAATCGTAGGCGTCGGTGTTGGCGAAACCGCCGTCATAGAAAATTGCGGCCCGCACGGGCTTCACCACGTCGAAGGAGTACTCGAGGCTGAAGAACCCGTAGGTCTTGCCGCCCAGGGGCTCGCCCGAGGCATCCTTCGGCCCGACATCACGGAACTCGAAGCCGCGCAGGTCGTGCGGGCCGCCGAGGAAGAAGCGGTCATAGAACGGCACCCCGGGCGTGATGGGCACCGTCACGGTGACGGGCAACCCGGTGGTGGGGTCGGTCCCCACGGTGAAGGTGCGGTCCACCGCCTTGTTGCTGTCGCCGTAGCTCTCGACCACGCCGGCACGGCCGATCACCGCCAGCACCTGTTCCTGGAATTCCGCGATGGGGAAGAACTTGGAGCCGCGGAACTCGACCTTGTAATAGTGGTTGTCGCCGCCAAAGGGTCCGCCCGCCAGTTCCAGGCCCAGATTGGAATAGTGACCGCGGGTGGTGTTGATGATCTTGTCGCGCGTGTCCTGGGTGAGGTTGAGGCCGACGCGGGAAGTCGTGGTCTTGCCCTGCAACTGGCGGATCGATTCCGGGGCGCTCGAGCTCACGTTGGCGATATCGATGACCTCGTAGGTGTAGGAGAGGCGGGATTCCAGCCAGTTGAACAACCGCTTGCGGATGTAGACGTCGGCGCCGGTGCGGATTTCCTCGTAGTAGGCGCTGTTGTAGTCGGAGGTCGTGCGGTAGACATTGAAGCCCAGCGCGAGCTCGCGCTCAAAGAGGTAGGGTTCCTCGAAGGCGAGGAGGATCTCGCTCGACTGCGAGCCGATCTGGAAGCGCAGGCGGAACTTCTGGCCGTCGCCCTGGAAGAAGGAGCGGCGGTTGAAGAGGTCGAAATTGGACTGGGTGACCTCGGCGAACACGACCGCCCGCTCCAGCGAGCTGAAGCCGGCGCCAAAGGTCAGGTTGCCGGTGCGGGCCTCGGTGACGGCGATCTTCAGCGTGCGGCGGCCGGGAATGTTGGTCGACTCGTCGGTGACGTTGACCGGTTCCTCGAAGAAACGGGTGTTCTCCAGGCGCAGCTTGCTGATCTTCATGCGGACGCCGTCGAAGATGTCGCCCGGGCCGAGCACCAGTTCGCGGAGGATGACGATGCTCTTGGTCTTGGTGTTGCCCTCGATCTTGATCGACTCGACCTGGAACTGCTCGCTCTCGGTGACATCGTACTCGATGTCGATGTTGCCGGTCTGCAGGTTGGGTTTGCGGACCAAGCGGACGCGGGACTGGAGGTAGCCACCGCGGCTGTAGAAGTCCTCGAGCGTCTCGATGTCCTTCTCCAGCTTGGAGGGGGTGAAGACCATGCCCTTGCGCTGCCGGGGCAGCAGCCGGAGCAGGGCCTCGGGAAACACCTTGTTGCCCTTGAACGTGATGTCGCCGATGCGGTACTGCCGGCCCTCGACGACGCGGATGGTGATCACCAGCTTGTCGGGCTTGGGATAGTCAAAGGTCACCTTGTCCTCGGCGATCTCCACGTCGAGGTAGCCCTGCTCCTGGTAGTAGTCGCGCAGTTTGCCGAGATCGGTCTCAAATTCGTCGTCCTTGAGCCGGCCGTTGCCCAACAGCCAGGAGAACATGTGCCATTTTTTGGTCTCCATCTCCTTCTTGAGGCGGCGGGCCTTGACGTGGTCGTTGCCCACGAAGTTGATGGCGGCGATCTTCACCCGGGCGCCCTCGCGGATCTTGAAGGTCACGGTGCTGAAGCCGGTGGTGCGGTTGCGGTCGATCGTGTACGTCGCCTGGGCCTGGTTGTAACCGCGCTTCTGGTAATACTCGTAGATCTTCTGGGCATCCTCCTTGATCTGGCGTTCGTCGAGGGGACCGTTGGCGACGGTCTTGATCTCCTTGGCGAGCCGGCGCGACTTGACGGCCTTGTTGCCCTCGTAGAGGACCGTGAGCACGCGGAACTTGGGGGTCAGCTCGATCACGAGATTGACCACGTTGCCGGGCAGCGACTCGCGCTTGACCTCGATGAACTCGAAAATGCCGGTCCGGTAGAGCGAGCGGATGTCGCGGTCGATCAGCGCCTCGTCCAGGTCGATGTCCTCCCGCAGGACCATGTTGGCCCGGACGATCTGCTCGCTCACGTTGGCCATGCCGACGAACTTGATGGAGATCTTGCCGATGTGGCTGGGGACCTGCGCCGGTTGCTGCTCCCCCGCGCCAAGCCCGGCCTGGGCATAGAGGCCGCCAGGGCCGGCGATCAGGAAAAAAGCGGCCGCCAGGGCCGGGTTAAGCAGGTTACGGAGTAAAGTTTTCAAAGCGCGTAATTTCTTGAAGGAAAGTCAGTTTCAAATCTCCTACCGGTCCGTTGCGTTGCTTGGCAACGATTAAATCCGC
>JANMTJ010000402.1:0-1827 GCA_031390295.1 Oleiharenicola sp. | reverse complement strand
GAAAGACGGCGATCCGGACCAGGGTGGGCGGCCGGTCCGGAAACGGATCGGCCTGGAACAGCCGCATGACGTCCGCGTTGCGCAGGATCAACTGCCGGGCCACCGCGGGCAGGACGGGCGACTGCTGGTAGAGCGCGAGCTGGAGGGACGACTCAAAGCGGGCGAACCGGGGGGCGAGGAACGGGGGAATGTGGTCTTCCTGCTGGGGCTTGTAGCGGAAGAGATAGGGGCGCCAGGTCGCGCCGCCATCGTTGGAGCCGGCAAATTCCACCTCGTACTTGGCCTCGGGGAAAGTGGCGAAGGGGATGTAGGCGTTGGCGCTCTTGAAATCGCGGAAGAGATAATCGATGGGCTTGGACCGGGGATCGGGGATTCCTACCTCGGGATTTCCAGTGGCGGTCGGGACATAGAAATAAAGTCCCAGGCCGAAATGCAGCCACAACAGGGCGGTCACGCCGTGGACGCGCCAGTTGGCGGGGGACCCGGCGGCCGGCCCGCGGGGCGAAGCAAGGATGCCGGCGAGGCGGGCCAGCCGGAATTTTCGCGCGGCCGCGGCCAACATCTGATCATCCAGCAGCAGAAGCCCCAATGCGATCGCCGCGGTGTTGAGCCAGCCGAAGTTTCCGGTGAGCTGGATGCCACCCTGCAGGGTTACCCAGAGGCCCAGAGCCACCCAGCGACCGCGCCGCCCGCCGAACACCGCGAGCAACGGGGCGAGGATCTCGGCCGCCAGGGTCAGGGCGATCTCGCCCACATGCCAGGCATGGGGCAGGTGATGGTCAAAATAGCCCAGGATGGTCGGAGCAGGGCTCGTCTCATACATCACGTCGAGGGCCGTGAGATCGCGCCAGTGGGAATCGCCCGCAAAGACCTTGATCAGCCCCGAGCCGAACATGATCCGGAACAGCAGCCAACGCATCATGAAGACCGCGAGGGCCCGCGGCGGGTGGGTGGCACCCAGGCCCGGACGCAATCCGGCCGGGGCGAACACGATGCTCAGCAACGCGGTCTCCAGCATGAGCTGGTCGATGATCGTGGGGGAAAACAGGTGCCAGGTGGAGACGTACGACAGAAAGACCGCCCAGCAGGCAAAGAGCGCGAGTCGCGGCCAGAGATTCAGGACCAGCGCGACGGCGGCCGCCATGCCGCACCAGGGCAGCACGGCGATCATGGTCGGGCTTGAGCTGAACCAGAAGAGGCTGGGGGCCCGTATGAATCGCTCGACACTGTGGGGGAAGATCGTGCGCAGCGTCGCACAAAAGCCCTCGACCGGGGCCAGCCCGTTGGGTCCGATCAGGGCGCGGCCCTCGACGAGGATGCCCCAGAAGACCAGGACATAGACGAGGCCGACGGCCCGCAGGACGATCCAACGCGGCCAGAGGTAGGTGGCCTCGCCACCCAGGGCCGAGAAGTCCTTGATTTGCCGCCAGGCGCTCCGGAGAACGTGCATCGAGGTTGCGAGCTGGTCAGGGCGCTGCGCCGTCATCGCTGTTCACAGGGCGGGCCATTGGTGGCCCAGCACAAACCCGGCGAAGGGCAAGTCAAGTGAGGAGTCGCCGCCCTGAAAATTTAGGGCGGCATCTCCGGATGCCGCCGCGGTGACGGGGTTCGGAAACCCCGCCCTACAATGATATCGCTCAGCCCGCGTTGAGCCGGCGGAGAGCCTCGAGTGCCCGCGTGAACTTGGGGTCAGCCGTGACGGCGGCCTCATAGGCAGCCTTGGCGCCTGGTTTGTCGCCCTGCTTTTCCAGAATGTTGCCGATGCGGAGGTGCGTGCGTGCGTTTTTCCCGCCCTCCTGGATCAGGACCGTCCGGAGGGCGCTGAGC
>JANMTJ010000373.1:0-21583 GCA_031390295.1 Oleiharenicola sp. | reverse complement strand
CCCTCCTCCCAGTCGTCGGCGAAACGCCCGGCGCTGCGATGCAGGTCGATGGTGAGCAGGATTTCCGCCACCTGGCCGCGCCAGGTGCGGACCTGGTGCGGCAGAATATGCGCGGCCAGTCGGTGGTCCGACGGCGCGAGGCTGATCTGGAGGGTGACCGGAGTTTTCACGGTGCGGGATTACGGCTGAATGCCACCCAGCGGCAAAAGGCTTCCTCGGGTTTTAGCTTCGGAAAAAAGGCCAGGCTCACTCGGGATGGTCGGATCAAAGATGCCCGATGCCCGGCTCAGCGGGGCAACCGAGGTGGCCGGCGATCGACTCGACGGTGCGGGCAATCGTATGATGGGCGAGCGCGCGGTGCTGGCCGGCGGCGCGGAGCCGGGTGCGACGCGGGCGATCGGCGGAAAGTTCGACGGCTTTGCTGGCAAGTTCGGCGGGAGTGCGGTAGGTTTCAATTTCAGTGCCCAGGTCGTAGAGTTCATCCAGCCCTTCAGTCCACTCAGTGAGGTAGCATGCGCCGGCCATCGGCGCCTCAATATCCCGGAGGCGGGAGTAGGAGTCGGGCCGGTTGAAAGGGAAACGCAGGCTGGGGTAGCGGTTTACCCCAACGCAGACCATGCTGCCGCGGAGCACGCGCCAGTATTCGTCCCCCTGAGGCGAGGGCTGGGCATGGGCAGTGAAATCCAATTCAGAGCTGGGAAGGCGGCGGAATCCGGCGAGGCACTTCCGGGCGAACGCGGCCCAGCCCTGCGTGTCGATGAAATCGGCCTGGCGTCGCAGCCGCGTGACGAGGCCCCCGACGGGCGGTGGCAGGGGCGGGGCCGGCGGCGGCCCGCCCCAACCCGTTCCGCGCAGCTCAAGGGTGAGGCCATGGGCGAAGGCAGCAGCGAAGAGTTGCTCGCGCTGCATATCGCGAGTGCCAACGAAAGAAAGGGGGTAAGACTCTTCGGCGGCGGGGACGGGCGTGCGCCAGCCGGGTGGCACCCAGCAGGGCATCGGGGCGTGCAGCACCGGCAAGCCGGCGCGGCGATAAAGGGGCAGGGCTTTGAACTCGGGCACCCAGTGCAGGTCGAAGCCATGAAACTCGGACGGGATTTTGCGGAACTCGCGGACGTTATCGCAGAAGAAATTCACGCAAGGGATGCCCAGCGCGCGAATCTCGGCGATGGCCGGGGATAAAACCTGGCCGGGAAAAAGATAACTGAGGAAAAAATCGACGGGTTTCCGTGCGTGTTCGCGCCGGAGCCACTCGATGGCCCGGCTCCAGGTGGAAGTGCGCCACCTTTCAACAGCAGCGTCATCCAAGGGCGAAAGGCCTTCCGCCCAGTCGCAATCCGGCGCCTCCAGGCAGACATGACCCGCCTCGGCGAACGCGCCGCGAAAATACTCCGCCCAAAAACGGTAGGCTGGCACAGGGTGGGGTCGGAAATCCTGCTGGCAGCATAGAAAAATCCGGAGGGAACGTGTCATCTCAGGGGGTAATGGAGGGCGGCAAAGCTTGCGCCGGGATGGGTGCCGGGAGGACCGGTCCACGCGGAGGAATATTCACTGATGCGCAGGAGCCCTGAACGGCATGGAAATCGAGGGGCGCATTCAAACAGGAGTGCACCACCAGTGTTCCTCATGTGGTTCGACGTCGATTTCAAAGCGGTAGCCGTGTCCGCGCAGCCAGGTGGCTACATCATCAGGGCTCAGGCCAAAACCGCGGAGGGCGGGCGGGTGGACACTGACAAGCAATTGGGGCCGGACCCGACGGACGAAGGCGCCGGCCCCGCGCAGGACCAGCAATTCAGCGCCTTCGACATCGATCTTGACCAGACATGGGCGGCTGGCGGTGGCCGTGGCGAAAAGGCGGTCGAGACTGTGCACCGGGATGCGGTTGGTCGTGGCGCTGTCCAGGCAGATGTAGGAGGCGTGGGAGGGTTCGGCCGAAACGGCGTCGGCGTCGAGCTGGGCGGCGGTGTGGACCGAAACCTCCGCGGCGGAAAGGTCGGCGGTGGGTTGGTCGCCGGCATAGCCGTGAATGACGCGCAGGCGCTCCGGTCCGACGTAGCGGCAGAGCCAGCGGGAGGATTGGAGGCTGATGCGCTCCGAATCGATGGCCCAGGCTTCGCTGCGGGGGGCGCGGGCGAGGGCGAGAAGACTGTACAGGGCGATGGAACTGCCCACATCGACCAGCATGCAATCCGGGTGCGCGTCGAACCAGGCGGCGGCCCGGCGGGTGGCGGCTTGTTCGTACCTCGTCCACGGCTGGCGGGCGAACCGGGCCGGCACCGTCACGATGCCGCCGCCGAGTTCCAAGGCGACACCGCGGCGCAATGGATCCTGGAGAAAATAAAACCAGTCCTTGATGGCTTGCTTGATCCGAGGGGCGCGGTCGAGGCCGGTGGTGCGGGCGAGACGGGAGAGGAAGCTCATGCGTGAATCAGGGGGACTGCCGGGCTTGGTCCAGGAATTCGACATAGCGACGGGCGCACTGGCCGAGGTCGAAATGTTCGAGCGCATAGTCGCGCGGGTGGTAGGCACCTCGCCGCGCACTCTCCAGGAAGCGGTCGAGGGTAGCGGGCAATTCGGCGAGGCGGGTGAAGCGTTCGCCGCAGCGTTCGTCGAAATAAGGGACGGAGCTGGCGGGGCAATCGCCGAGGCCATGCGCATGGCGGTTGGGATCGAGCCAGCGGCCCGGATCCCAGGCGAGCAGTGGAATATCCATGCTGAGCGCCTCGTTGTAGGCGATGCCCTGGGTTTCATTTTCGCACAGAAAGAGCACGGCCCGGCTGCGGGCGAGCAAGGCGTGATAGGTATTCTCCCGGCCCTTGGGATAGCGGCCATAGCCGATGACCTGATATTTCAGGCCCCGTCGATCCAGCTCGGCCAGCGAGCGAGCCAGTACATTGGGTTCGGGATGTTCGGCGGGCCAGCGGAGTTTGTCGTAGACGAGAAAATCGAACTCCTTGGCCACGTCAGACCGGGGCCGGTGCAATCCGGTTTCGATGCCCACGGTCCAGACACGGATCCGGTCGCCAAAAAACGGCCGGTAGTAGTCGGCCGCCCATTCGCAGGATTGGAGATGGAAGAGGGCACGAGTGTCTTCGAAAAGGGTCGGCCACTGGTCGGGGAAATCCAAAACACCCACTCCGGTGACACAGCAGCGGGCGGATGCCACCTGTTGGACCAGATCGCGCGGTCCGTGCACGATACCGACCAATGATCCCTCGGGGGGAAGGGTTGGACCGGTATGGAACACATAAGGCTGGCCGATTTGCTCCAAGCCGAGGCAGAGATTAGCCCGCAGTTTCGTAAGTCCGACAGGAGGGTTTCCTCGCCACGGCCGAAGCAGCGTGCGGATCAAAGCACGGGGGTATTGATCACCGGGCAGCCAGCGCGCCTGATCGGGAGCCTTGAGATCGTAGAGGTGGACGGTGGGTGCGGACATGGGATGATTTAATGCCGGGTGGGGAAGGGGCAGTCCGCAGCCGTTTACGCTGAGCGCGTCCAGCCCCGGGCAAAGGCCGCAAAGCGAGGGTGGCTGGGGCAGAGAAACAAGGTGCTCGCATGGCCGGTATCGAAGGCCCCCTGCGGCGAGACCCGCAGTGCGCCGTCAAACTTGAAGCAATACGCACGATAGCCGTGGGGCTCGAGCAGCTGCAGGATGGACTCTAGCGCGGGGGGATTTTCGCCGGGTACTGCCATGCCGGTTTCCAGGATGAGCGCAGGAGTTGTTGCAAGATGCCGTTCAGCACCGCGCAGGATGGCCGTCTCAAATCCCTCGGCGTCGCATTTAATCAAAGCCACGGGTACCGCGCCAGAAGTGAGCTCGTCGTCAAGCCGGGCGAGCGAAATCTCGTGCGGGCGCGTGGAGGATGCGCCGGCGGGACCAATCGTGCCGAAAGCGGAGTGGGCGAGCGGCGGGAGATGAAAGACGGTGCGGCCGGCGGTTTCGCCGAGGGCGCACGCATGGAGCGTTGCGTGAGGATAGCGGGCAAGATTGTGCCGGGCGAAGGCAGCCACTTCCGGATTCGGTTCAAAGGCGTGCACGCATCCGCTGGCACCGACAAGTTCCGACATCAGCATGGCTTCATAGCCAAAATGCGTGCCGATATCGACCACGGTGGAGCCGGGCGGCACGAGTTCGCACAGCAGGGCGGTGATATCCTGTTCAGCGTAGCCGAACGCGAGAATGGACCGCGAGACGACTTCGCCGGTGAGCACCCGCATGGGCGGCCCCCAAAACAGCGGAGTCGGGCAAGCATAATGCAGCCCAAGTCTTTGCATGAGCAGCGCACCGGCGCGTGACCGGCGCTGCAGGCGCGCCCGCCAGGGCCGGTGCTGATGCACGGACCAGCTTTCCGAAAAGGCGTGAAATAACTGCCCGGAATTCATGGGTGGAGCATACGTCGGGCGGCGAGTTGCAGCCGGCGCGCGCGCGGCCAGCCGAGCACGCGGGAGGCCCAGCGATAGAGGCGTGGACCATCGGGTGGGGGCAGGGCGGGGGTGTGGGATTGCATGCGGGCGAGCGCAAGAGCGGCGAGAGCCGGAGCATCCGCGATCTGCTCCCAGGTGAATCGCTGATAGTTTAGGGCGAGGGCGTGGCGCATGCGCGGGGAATTCTCGCGGGCGAGGGCGTGACGCTCCTTGAGCTCGATGCTTAAAAACGAGGAACGCGCGGCCCGGTCGCCGTGGCTGGCGCTGAGGCGCGGTCCGTCGTGCATGCGGTAGTAGGATTTCGCCCCGGGTATGAAGCGGATCTTGGCGGCCTGGAGCAGCACCCGGCAAAAATATTCACCGTCGTCATCGAGTGACAAGGCCTCGTTCCACGGTCCGGCGGCATCGATGATCCGGCGGGGCGTGAGCCAGACGAGCGGTGGGAGCATCCCGCCGCCCGACCAGGAACGAACCAGCCAGTCGAGCGGAGCCAGGTCAGCCCAGACCGGTTCCGGGTGGAAGCGGGCGTCGGCGGGAAGGAGGTTGAATGCGCCCCAGGGTCCCGCCGCGACCGAGCCGGCGGGCGCAGTGGTGAGGGCCGCTATCTGGGTGGCAATTTTATCCGGGTCCAGCAGGTCGTCGGCGTCGAGAAACTGGATGAATTCTCCCCGGGCGAGCCGCAAGCCGTGGTTGCGGGCCGCGCTGGCGCCTTGGTTAGGCTGGTCGGCGATCCGCACACCGCGGGACTCGAACTGGCGGGCCCGGGCCAGGCTGTCATCGCGCGAACCATCGTTGATCACGATGATCTCCTTGTCCGTCCAGGTTTGGGCCAGAGCGGACTCGAGGGTCTCGGCCAGCCAGCGACCGGCGTTGTAGCAGGGGATGATGATGGAGACGAGCGGGGTGGCCATTATCGAGCGGGACCGTCGGTTAGGGCCAGGCGCCAGCCGTGGCGGAAATACCAGCGTTTGGACTCGGCGACGTAGTGGTGCATCACCGCGCGCGGCGACTGGCCTTCGGACCGGTCCGGCTTGGTGACGTAGTCCTCCTCCGGAGCCACCGCGCACGGCTGGGTGCGGGCGACGAGCATGGCGACGAGCGCCTGTTCAAGATAGTAACTGGTTTTTTCGCGGCCGATGAGCTCGGCGCACCAGGACTCCAGTTCGGGCCAGTTGAGCGACTCGCTGCGCAGTCCGCACAGGCCGACATTCACGCGGTGCGGGATCGGGGCACCGGCGAGCTTTTCCATCAACGCCCGCGAGTAACCGTAGCTTTCCGCACAGTCGACCGCGTGCAGCGGCCGGTCGGGCGCGGCGCACCAGTCGAGCAGGAAGGCCGGCCGCCGGAAAAAAAGCAGGTCGGAATCGATGACCAGCTTCCAGCCGGTCGAGCCCAGGTGCGGGTCGGTGAGCTTGCGGAGATTGGGATAATTGCGCCAGCGCTCGCGCAGCACCGGGAAGCGTGACTCGGGCAGCAGGTCATCAAGCCGGGTGCGGATGCTGGCGGTGGAATGGAAATTTATTTCCCGGCTGAGCCGGGCGAGCTGGGCGCGGAGTTCGTCGTCGAACGTGCCGTCATCATAGATCTCGGCGCCCACCTCTGCGCCGGAGTGACGGGCAAAGGAATGCAGACAGAAGGTGGTTTGAAACCAGAAGCGCCGGCCCGTGAGCAGATGGAGTGTCACCGGCTGCGCTCCCGGCCGGGGCGGCAGCGGTGGCAGCGTGCTGGCCGCGGCGACCATTTCCAGACGCTGCCGCTCGGTCTCGCGCTCGACGAGGGGACCGCCGTTGCGCCATGAATCCCGGAGACGACCCAGCGGCCGATGCCACACGGCCAGGGCCAGCGCGCCGAGACCAAGGGACTGCGCGGTTTGTTTCAGCTTCATACGGTACGCAGCAAACGCAGGATCTCGATGGGCAGGGGATTGATCGGATCGATTTTATTGTAGACCAGGTGCGCGGCGGGAATGAGCAGGTTGGCGGCGCCCAAGGCCAGCATGACTGGCGGCGCACTGGCCGGCAACCGGCGGGCATAGGTGAAGCAACCGAGGAGGACCACGGGCATGATGATGGCAATAGAGCGGCTGAGATCGGCGGCCAGCACGACCGAGAGGCCGGCGGTGGACAGCAGTGTGGCTGCGCCGAGGAAGCGCAGGCCGGGTGGCGTGGTCCAGCCGGCGTAGGCGACCGCCAGCCAGGCAGCACGCAGTCCCATCCACCAGCCGAGGGGTGCCAGCGGGAGAATAACCAGGGTCTGTTGAATGTGATACGACAGGAACTGCTGCGTGGCTTCACTGGCCGCCTGATCCTGCCGTTGCAGCCAGAGGCGCAATCCAGCGTAGGGTAGCAACCAGAGCCCATCGAGGGTGGCGGACCATTTCCAGCCGTCGCCGCGGTCAATCCGCCCCACCAGCCACGCGAGGGGAAAGCCGATGACAAACCGTTCATCGACCCAGGGGCAGAGCAAACAGGCCAGTGCCGTGGCCCAGGGGGCGCGAGCGAAGGCCACGGCCAGCAGTCCGAGCCAGACCCAGGCGTCGTTAATCCCGAGCCAGCCGACCGGCACCAGCACGGCGGAGGTGGTGGCGAAAAGCAGCGTGCCGCCGGCGACGAAACGCCAGTCATCGAGCCGGCGCCGGAACAGCACGGCGACATAGGCGGTGGCGGCGATGATCCCCAGCCAGGGCAGGGCGAGCGGGGTTTTGCCCGGCAAGCGCAGCGCATGGCACACGAGCGGCGGCAGCAACCGCCATTGCATCGCCGGTTCGATGTCGCGGCGCAGCGGATGTTCGCATTGCTGCAGGAACGTATGCGCCCGGTCCCACTGGAACGAGCCTTGCACGTAATGCCGTATCAGCCAGAGCCGGGGGGCAAAAAACACCACGGATAGCGCGAGACAGGCGAAGATTATGAGGGCGAGGCACCGCCGGTCGACTTTGCGAGGGGCAGTCATAAGGTGGCGCGGCCGTCGAAGTGGCCGCAGGCTCCCTGCCAGCGCACGTAAGCCGCCGGTGACGACCACGCCCGGTAAACGAACCAGGCCTTGAGTTTGCGGAGCGGAGCGGTCCATGCAGGGATGGCGGGCCACGGATTGCACCCATGACGGTGCAGGACCTGCACCCAGGATTTGGCGATGCCGTGGTTGAGCCGCGCAAGGTAGACGCGATTGGTGCGAGCCTTGGGGATCAAGTGGGTGAGCATGAGTTCAGGGAAATAGCCGACGTCCCACGTGCGCGCGAGGGTGAGGACAATGTCGTTGTCGCCCCCGGAAGAGAGTTCGGTGCCGTGGCGGTCGGTCGGGATGCGGGTGTCCGGGACAGTGAGCCACGCCGCGAGGGCCGTGCGACGGAGTGCCATGCCTGCGCCGATGGGCGCGCAATCGGGATACGCATAGCGGCCTGCCGGCTGGACGGTTGGGCAGCGGGCGATGCAGGGCTTGGAGCCAAGGTCACGGCAGGCAATGAGTTCGTCGAATTGGCGCACCCAAGTTGGCGGCGCGACTTCGAATTCGGGAATGCTACGGCCGCCGAGCACGCCGAGTCGCGGGTGCGAGGCGAAGAGGCCGAGGACAAGCTCAAGATAATCGGAAGCGAGCACGTTGTCATCATCAGCGAGCACGAGGATTTCGCCGCCGGCTTCCGCGAAGCCGCGCCGGCGTGCGGTGGTGAGGCCAAGTCGCGGCTCACGGACAAGTCGGGTGTTGGGAGGTGCGAAATCGCCGAAGGCGGCGAGCGAGAGGGGGGGGGCCGAAGCATTGTCCACCAGGATTGTTTCCCAGCGCGGCGCAGGCAGCGTTTGGGCGCGCAGGGCGACAAGCGTGCGCCGCAAGCGACCCGGGTCGGGGTTGTGGGTGGATATGACAACCGAGAGTTGCATCAGCGTGACGCCCCGTCACGCCAGTCCGAGATTTTGGCGGGAATGCCGTGGCTGATCGAGCCAGGCGGCAGGTCCTTGGTCACAACCGCCCCCGCGCCGACGATGCAGCCGTCCCCGATGGTGACGCCGCCGAGCACGGTCACGCCCGCGCCCAACCAGACGTCGCGGCCGATGTTCGTCGGCAGCAGAATGTCGGGCTGTGAGCGGATGTCGGTGCCGAAGGGCGCAATGGTGTGGTTGGAGGAGAGAATGCGGCAGTGCATCGAAATCAGGGTGTGGTCGCCGATGCTGACGCCGCCATGGCCGTAGATGACCGCGCCGGGCCCGATGAAAACGTCCGGACCGAGGGCGATGGTGCCGCCCCAGGCGTCGAGCACGACACCGTCCTCGAGCCAGAGTGATGGTCCCGCGGTAAGCCTGCCCGGGTGACCGTCGCGCCAGCCGCGGCGGACCCGGAGGTTGCGGCCGAGCCTGACGGGCCGGCCAAGGTGGAGGCCTTGCGCGTGCAGGCACCAGCAACGAAAGGCGAGGGCGCAGGATTGGATCAGGGTGCTCATGGCGACATGGGGTTTAATGTTTCCGGCGCCAATGATCCTGCCAGCGGAGCAGGGTGGTGGCGGGCAGGACGGAGCGGAGCAGGTGCAGGACAGGGTTGCCGGTCGTCGGCACCCGGCGCCCGAGCCGCCCGGCGAGCGCGACCGCCTGGCCGGCATGCTCCGCATCGTCCAGCCGCAGAAGCATCGTGGCGGTGCGCTCAGCTTCCGCGGCGATGTGCGGGTGCATGCGGGCGGGCTGGGTGGCGGCGTAGTTCTCGAGAAACTGCAACCGGCATTGAAAACAATAAAGCTGGTTGGACCCGGCGCCATCGCCGTGCCGCAGGCTCCACTCCAGCACTGCCGGCACCGCGGCGAGGCGCGCGCCCCCGGCCGCAAGGCGGAAGTGGAGATCGCCGTCCTCGAAGCAACGCAACTCCTCGTCAAAGCCACCGGCGCCGAGAAAGGCCGAACGACGGATAAAACTGCTCATGGTGGGCAGAGGACCGAGGAGAAGTGCGACGGCGGGATCGGTCGCCAGGGCGGCGGGATCGAAGGACCAGCGGATGACGGGTGCACGGGTCTGCTCGTCGATGAAGTCCACGAAATGGAGCACGATATCGCTGTCCGGGGTAGCGGCGGGGGTCACCTGGGTGAGATAGTCCGGCGCGATTTCGTCGTCGACGTCATGAAAATGGATCCAGTCGGTGGAAACAGCGCGGGCGAGGGCATTGCGGGCGCCGCCCGGGCCGAGGTTTTTCGGCAGGCGCATGATTTTGAACCCGAGCGCCTCGGCTTCAGTCGCGGTGGCGTCACGGCTGCAATCGTCGGCGAGCAGCACCTCGTCGAACGCGGGGACGAGCCGGTCCACCTGGGCGCGGAGGCGCGGCAGAAAGCGCACCGCATTGTAGCAAGGGACCAGGAGGGCGGCGGTGGGCGCGGACATCAGTCGGAGAGACTGGCCCAAAGGTTGTCCTCAGGCACGGGGTGACCCGGCAGGCAGGGTTCACCCGTGACCGTTCTCAGCCGGTAACCATGTGCCACGAGCAGGTCCGGCACGGCGCGCGGGCCACCGGCATAGGCAAAATTTCCGGGTTGGTATTCGACGATGAGATGACGGGGAAGCGGCTCAACGGCGGCGAAGAGGCTGCGCAACACCTGTACTTCATGCCCCTCGACATCGATTTTCACCACGTCCACGGTGGTGACTCCGGCGCAGCGGAAAGCGTTGCCCAGCTCGATGGCGACCGCGAAGAAGTCGGCTTGGGCGTGATTGGCGGCAAGGGCGACGCCACCGGGGTTGCCCTGCGGTGGTGCACTCATTGGCACCAACATGGTCGAGTCCGAGACCGCGCACGCAAAAAGGGTGACATTATCCAGCTGATTGAGCGCAAGGTTGCGGCGGAGGCGGGCGGCATTCACCGGGGTGGGTTCAAACGCAAGGACCCGTCCGCGTCCGCGCAAGAGATGCGCCGCCCGCGTGGTGTAGAGGCCCACGTGGGCGCCGACATCAACAAACACCTGGGCGCCTTCCAGCAAGCGGGGGAGCAGGGCGAGGCTCCGGGGTTCATAGGCGCCGTGAAGCAGCACCTCGCGTTGCAGGTAGTCGCCGTCGTCCAATTCCATCACCAAGCCCGGACTGACCGTTTTGCGGATCACGTCCACGTTGAGCAGGGCCCGCAGCCAGGTGAGCAGGCGCAGCTTGGCGGGATGAGGCGGAGTGCCGTAATAGGCGGCGACGAGACGCTGCCGCCAGGGCACTTGGGGCGAGTGAGCAGGCAAAGGGTGGACCACCTTGGAATCAGTCATGCACAAAGCGCCGGATGGCATCGGCGAGCGGCGTGGGATCGGCCGACGTGAAATCGGCGACGGCCCACGCGTAAGGCAGCCGGCCGACGTTGGCGAGGCGGCCGTAGATGGGTTGGCGGTTGGCGTCGGGGAAGAGCTCGACGACCTTGGTGCCGGGGGCGCAGAAAACCAGGTTGGACAGACCGGCGCCATGCGGACCGGCGACAACGGCCGCGTCGCGCATCAGTGCAATCTGTTCGGCTGGTGCCAGGCCACTCAACGTGACGCGCTCGAAGCCGGCCAGACGGGAGAGCAGGCCGGACTCCCAGGCGGGCTGGCGGCTGCGGGCATCGGTGCGGCTGATCCAGAGCCGGCGGCGTCCCGGAGTAGCAGGGGGCGCGGCGTCGAGCAACGAGCGCAACGCAGCCAGGATCCACGGCGTGGGCTGGTAGTCGCCCATCAGGTAATTGGTGAAAAGCAGCTGTTCACAGCGGTAATGGGCGAGGCCATCCAGCCACACGAGGCGCGCGGGATCGAGGCCGGCCCGGGCGAGCCATTTTTCCTGAAAGGAGCCGCGTGAGCCGTTGACGAGGATGTGGCGGACCTGCGGCAAGTGCGGGCGCGCGAGCCAGAGACGGGGCAGGCTCTCGACGAGGAAATGGTAGAAACCCTCGGCGCTGAGCAGGGCCAGATTGAGGCTGCAACCCGGCAGTGACACCGGGGCGGGCAGGCCGGGCGCCGCGAGCACCGGGTGCTGCTCGATGGCGCTGGTCCAAGCGCGCATCGATTCGGCCACGGCCGTGCGCGTAAGTGGACAATAGACGACACCTTCCTGACCGACCACGCCGGCGTTGCTCAGGCTGTAGAGGATCTTGTCCTGTGGCGGCGGAATGCCGCCGGGGAGGTAACGGGGCCGGCCGCCGATGATCTCGCTGCTCTCCGGCTGGCCGAGCAGCGCATGGCCGGGCGAATAGGCGGTGGAGTCGCCGGGTTCGGTGCGAAGAATGCCGTTGAAACCTTCGGGCTGATGCACGCCGCGCGCTTTCTCGTGGCGTGCGGCCGCCACCTCCGCGAAGGGAGCGACACGGTTGGGTCCGTGACCGATAAACTTGTTGGCAATGCGCTTGAGGGGACGCATGGACGATCAGTTGGGCCGGAAAAAAAGATCGGCCGGCTTGTGCTCGGCCGGGGTGACGCCAAGCCGGCGGAGCAGGCGGTCGGTCACTTCGGGGTGACGGTCGTATTGGTGCACGATGGCGAACGGCCGGCCCCGGGCGTCGCTCAGGAGGTCGTCGTTGTTCCAGCGGATGCAGGCGGGATTGAGCCCATGCATATTGATGATGCCGCCCGTCTCGTAGTCGGCGAAGCCGACGTTGGGGAGGGTCCGGCGGCGGACCACGATGTTGTGGGCGCCAGTGTCGGCGCCGTGAAAATTGGCGACATTGATGCCGGGCTGGGTGAGCGTTTCGACGATGAGACGGAGGTATTCCGCGATGATCCGGCCGGAGCCGAGCACCACGCCGACGCAGGAAACGCGCTCGGGCGCGAGGGCGGCGCGCAGGGCGGGACCGCCGACCTGCTCGACCCAAAGCGAGTTGGCCCAGTGCCCACCGATGGTGACGCTGGCGTCCTCGAGGCCGTAAAGAATGCCTTCTTCCGGAATGAGGCCGAAAGGGTCGGCTTGGAATACCACATCGCGCAGGTCGCTGATCAGGACGCGATCGTAGCGGGGGAGGATGTCGCGCAGGGCCAGGTAAAACTCGACAAAGCGGCGCGTGTTGGGGTCGAGGAAATGGCGGACAACCCGCGCACGGGCGAGGAGTTTGGCCTGGGTGGAGAGACCGGGCAGGGCGTTGATCCACGCGGCATAGCGGGTGTGGACCGGAGCCCAGCGCGTGTTGCCCGGCCAGAGCTTGCGGCCGGCGAATTGCCAGCGGTAGTAACGGTAGGGGAGCAGCGAACAACCGAGGGTTTGCAGCTCGTTGCGGGTGTCCCGCGAGATTTCACTGGTGGCGAGAATCACCTCTGCCTGGGGCGCCGCCCGGCGCAGCGTGTCGAGAAAGGGCCGAGCCATCGCCGCCGGGTAACCATGGATGAGGCCAAGCACGAGATCATGCGAAGCCCGGGTGGACCCCGACGACCGCGATCGTGGCTGGTTGAGCGAGATCATGGGGACGAACGCGCCAGCAGGTTGATGAGCTTCAGTTCGGTGGCGCGGACCGCGAGGTAATTGGGGCCGGCGTAGCGTTCGTCAGCCGGGTGATAGGGACCAAAGGCGACACGGCGTGCATGAATCTTGCCCATCACATAGCCGAAAGGATTGAGAAAATCATGAAACTCCCGGAGGCGGTGAGCACCGCATTCGTGCTCAAACTGGATGATACGCACCAGACCGTCGCGGAGGAGCGGCTCGAAGCCGGCGAGCACGTCCAGATCCATTCCCTCGGCATCGCATTTGAGCAGATCGATGCGGGCATCGCCGAGTGCTGCCGCCACGAGATCACCGCGCTTTACCTGCACGTTGATGGCATGACCCGGGACCACATGACTGTGGTAGATGCCCGACGACAGAAAACTCTGGTCGGCGCCATAGTGCGTGAACGTCATTTCGCCTTCCTTCCGGCCGAGCGCGAAGGCATGGACCCGCAGGCGGGCTGAAGCGAGGCGTGTGTGGAGAAGGGCCGCCGTCTCCGGTATGGGTTCGAACGCTTCGATACGCGCTCCAGGGTAACAATGCAGCGCGGCGGCCGCCCAGTCCCCCGCATTGGCTCCCACATCATAAATGACGCGCAAATCAGCCGACTGCAGGATTCGCAGCACCCGCGCCTCGCCATTCCCGGCCAGGTCGTAGCCAGCGTGCTCATACGCTTCAGTATAAGCGCGGGCCAGCCGGGCCCCAAATTTCACCACCCGGGATCCATGGTAACGCTGGACAATTCGTTGCAAGGTTTCGGTGGACAGGATTCTCATGCCGGAAGGGTCTTTCCCTCAGGCAGCCAGGCAGTCGTGTCACCGGCCTCAGACGCCAGCTCGTAGCCGAGCGCGATCAGCTCCCGGTAAAAGGCGAGGCGCTCTTCCGGTAATACGTGGGTGTGCTCGAAATGGATCATCCGCGGACGGTGCTCCGGAAGTCCGGCGGCGCGCAGCAGGGTCACATCGTAGCCCTCGGTGTCGATGACCAGCAGGTCGCATGGTCCGCCGGTGAGCTTTGGCCAGAGCTCGGGCCAGGTAATGGCCGGTACGTTCGCGGCGGCGATGGCGTCCTCCGGCCAGCCCAGCGCCTCGACGGCTTGCAGCAGGTGGTGGCGATCGAACGAGGCCAGACCCCACGCCCACTCGGGCACGGGACCCGGTATGTCCTCGCGCAGATGGTAGACCGTCCGCCGGCCCGGTTGCAGGTCGACGGCGGCCTGGAGAAGGGTGAGGCGGGCATTACCGGCGTAGGTTTGCTGCAGTTGGTGGAAGTTCACGGGCACCGGTTCGACGAGGACGCCCTGCCACGCATAGCGGGTGACGTAGGAGTTGATCGGGTCGAAGCGCCGGCCGTCATTGGCCCCGACCTGAATAAACTTCAAACCATGCAAATCGGGAAAGATCCGCAGCAAGACCGACTCAAAGATGCTGCCCGGCGGGTGATCAAGGTAGCGGACACTGACATGGTTGGTCGATACGGCGGCGACCCCCAAGCGGCGGAGCAGCTGCTTCAAGAGTGACTTCATCGGAGAGGCCGGGCCGGTGCCGTCATGAGGTGTGAAAATCGCACTCGAGTTCCACAAAGCCGCGGTCATGCGGCGGGTAGGGCGTAATCTCCCGGGTGGATTCGGGCCCGCCCACGGCGAGGGAGCGGAGGTCGGACAGGTCGCCCTTGAAATCGGTCGTGTTAAGGTAAAGGCCGACCAGATAGTCGCCCTCGACCAGCCGGATGGACCGCACCCGGCCTTCAATGACGAGCGGGCGGCCGGGCTCGAGGCAGTAGCTGCCGGTCGCACACCGCAGGTCGAGGATGGCCACCCGCACACCCATCGCGGATTGGATCAGCACACAGACGTCATGGGCCGTGACCGCAGTGGCGGCCGACATCACCAGGCGAAATTCCAGGGTGCCGCCGGGTTGCACGAGCCGGGGCTGGAAACTGAATTCCTCGAGCGTGAGAGCGGTCCCGAAACGTTTTGTTGCGGCCGATTCGCCGGAGGTGGCTTGCCGCAAATCCCGGTTATATTGCAAAATCTGCTCCGGGGCGGGCCCCTGGCTGACGAGACGCCCGCCGGCGAGATAGATCGCCCGCTTGCACAGCGCCTGCAGCGCGCCGAGATTGTGGCTGACGAATATGACCGTGCGGCCCTCGGTGCGGGCGACGTTTTCCATCTTGCCCAGGCACTTCCGCTGGAAGGCGGCGTCGCCGACGGCGAGCACCTCGTCCACAATGAATATTTCCGGCTCGAGGTGGGCGGCGACCGCAAAGGCGAGGCGAACGTACATGCCGCTGGAATAGCGCTTCACCGGCGTGTCGAGAAACTTTTCCACCTCGGCGAAGGCAACAATCTCGTCGAAGCGGGACCGGATTTCGGCGCGACTCATGCCAAGGATGGCTCCGTTGAGAAAAATGTTTTCCCGACCGGTGAGATCGGGGTGGAATCCGGTGCCGACCTCCAGCAGGGACGCCACCCGGCCGCGCATGGTGACCCGGCCGGCGGTGGGAGCGGTGATACGGGAAAGGATTTTGAGCAGGGTGCTTTTGCCCGCACCGTTGCGACCGATGATGCCGACCACCTCGCCGGGCTGGACGGAAAAAGTGACATCGCGTAGGGCCCAAAACTCCTCGCGCTCGAAGCCCGTGCCCCACCGAGCGCGGCGCCAGAGCTTGCGGGCGGCGTGATGCAGCGTGTCCCGCAGATTGTCGTGCTGGGACTCGTGCTCGATGACGTAACGCTTGGCCAGGCCGGAGACTTCGATGGCGGGGAGGCGCATGTTCAAATGAGGTCGGCGAACTGGCGCTCAGTCTGGCGGAAATACCAAACACCCGAAACGAGCAAAATGGCCGCGACCACGACCGACACCCCAAGTCCGGGCAGGTAGAGATCGGTGCGTCCGCCCAGCACGCACCAGCGCACGCCGTCAACCACGCCGGAAAGCGGATTGAGGGCCAGCAGATCGCGCCAGTTGGGGAGAAAGTCGGTCCGGAAGCCCACGGGAGTGACGAACACGCCGATTTGCAGAATGAAGGGCGTGATGAAGCGGAAATCACGGTATTTTACCGTAAGTGCGGTGATCCAGAGTCCCGCCCCGAGGGCGATAATCAGGGCGAGCAGCACGAAAAAGGGCAGGAACAACAGCTGCCAGCCGGGTGCCGCGCCAAAAATCATGAAGATCGGGAGGGCCAGCGCCAGCAGGACGCCGAAGTCCACCAAGGCGACGGCCAGACAGGAAAGCGGCACGAGCAGACGAGGAAAATATACCTTGCTGATGAGAGCCGAGTTGCCGACCAGACTGTTGCCCGCCCCGCTGAATGCCGCGGTGAATAGCTGCCAAGGCAACAGACCAGAGAGAACAATCAGAGGGTAGGGCACGCCACCATCGGGCATCTTGGCCAGCTTGCCGAAGACAAAGGTCAGGAGAATGGTCTGGACGGCGGGCTGGATGACGGCCCACGCCACGCCGAGCACGGCTTGTTTATAGCGGACCTTGATGTCGCGCCAGGCGAGGAAGCCTGCGAGTTCGCGGAAACGCCAGAGATCCCGCCAGTAATTACGGCTGCCGCGGCCGGCTTCGAGCACGAGTTCAGAGGTTTCGGGGTTGGCCATTGGTTCAGTGCAGGACCGCAGCGAGGCGGCGCGTGAAGGCGGGAAAAGCAAAGGAGTCGACGTGGCGGCGCACAATCTCCGAATCACGCGGGTGCCGCACCAGGTCGGTGACGGCGGCAGCCAGGTCAGCCAGATTGCCGTATTCCACGAGCTGACCCACCGAGTCGTTGATCACCTCCGGAACCCCTCCCGCGCGGGCGCCGATGCAGGGTTTTCCGTAGGTCATGGCCTCGAGAAAAACGAGACCAAAACCCTCCTTGCGGCTCGGCAGGGCGAACAGGTCGCAGGCGGCATATTCGGCGCGCAGAGCCTCGTCGTCGATCGGGCCGGTGAAATCCACGGAACCCACCACCCCCAGCCGGGCGGCCAGGGCCGCCAGACGCGGCTGGTCGTCGCCCTTGCCCACGATCCGGAGACGTGCGGCGGGATATTCCCGGCGGATGAGGGGCATAGATTCGATGAGCGTGTCGAAGCCCTTGTAGGTGTCGTTGCTCGAGAGACGGCCCACGGTGAGAATGCGGGGTAGCGCGAATGCCACGGGAATGACGTGGCTGTTCAATTCGGGGGTGAAATGAGGGTCGAGGGTGTTGGGCAGCACGACCAGCCGCTCCGCCCGCAAGTCGGGGCAAAAGCGCAGCATCTGGCGCCGCGTGTATTCACTGACGCAGAGGATGCGGTGTGCGCCGAGCAGGGCCCGCCGTTCGAGCAGGGTGTAGGGTCGCCAGACTTCAATGCCGTGCGCGACGAGGAGGTATTTCAGGCGGGAGTTGAGCAGGTACGCCAGCCAGGCGATGGGCAGCTGGTGCAGGTGCCCGCAGACGAGCGTGTCAACCCGCCGGGCGAGTCGCAAGGTGTGCCGGATGAACGCGAGCTTGCCGAATCCGCAACCGACATGCTCGCCGAGCCGGTCGTTGGTGTAGCGCGCCAGCCGGGGCTCGGGGCCGGGCCGGTCGTTGAGCACCAAGGAATCGACGCGGTCCGCCGGGCCGGCGATTTCGCACAGGGCCTTCAGGTAGAGCCGCATGATGCGGGCGATGCCGCCCTCGTGCAGGAACAATTCCGGGGAAAGCACCAGGACGTTCATGGCGCGGGGCGGCGGTTGGCGAAGGCAATGAGCACGGCGAGCGTCCAGACGCGGGACCAGGCGCGGGTGTCACCTTGCGTGACGTAGTTGTGCCAGAGACGCCCGGTTTCGTGCGGGTCGAGCCAGGGACAGGCGGACAGCGAGCTGCGCGAAAAGGTCTCGTCGAGGAACGGCTTGAGCTCGACGAGCATCCATTTGGCGAAGGGCAGGGTGAAGCCCTGTTTCCGACGGTGGCGGATCGCCGCGGGCACCAGATCGGCGGTGGCATCAGCCAGGGCGCGCTTGGGCTGGGACGCATTGTATTTGAACCAGTGGGGCTGCGGCCACAGCCACTCCAGCAGCACACGGTCGACAAAAGGTACGCGCAGTTCGAGCGAGTGGGCCATGCTGAACACGTCGCTGTCGCGCAACAGCACGTCGGTCATGTACGTGCGCAACTCCCAGGCGCTGATCGCCTGGAAAGAATCCGCGCCGATGAGCTCAAAGGCAAAATCATCCAGCATCGGGTGGTTGGGGCCCAGGCGCTCCGCCTGCGCGCGTGCCTCGGGGGCCAGCAGGGAAAGGCGGACGGTCTCGGGCAGCACGCGCCGCTGCAGCGAGGCGAGTTCGTGCAGATCGCGGGCATGGGCGAGGAAGTCGGCGAGCTTTCGCGCCCGCACCGACGGACGTGCGCGGAGCTGCGCGACAATGAAGTTGCGTAGCGCAGCAGGAGCCTGCCGCCAGGTGGGCAGCAAGCGTTGCAGACGGGGCAGAACGCGGAATGACGGATACCCGCCGAACAGTTCGTCTCCGCCCAAACCGGACAAGGCGACCGTGACACCGCCCTGGCGCGCGGTCTGGCAGGCGTAATAAGTGTTGATGCCGTCACCCGTGGGCTGGTCGTAGCTGGCGAGGAGTCGGGGCAGGTCGGCGGCGACGCGCGCGCCGGTCAGCAATTGCTCGTGGTGCTCGGTATCGAAGGTCTGGGCGGCGAGCCGGGCGGCGGCCTGTTCCGAGAATCCGGCCTCACCGAAGACGAGCGAGAAGGTCTTGAGCCTTTTCCCGCTGCTCCGGGCCATGAGACCGACCACGGCGGTCGAGTCCATGCCGCCCGAGAGAAAGGCGCCGACCGGTACGTCGGCCACCCGGTGGGCGCGGATGGAATCCTCCAGTTGATACCGCAACCCGTGGATGAATTCCTGATAGTTGCCCGCGATTTTCCCCGGCTGGCCCGGTGCGGGAAGGTGCCACCAAGCCTGCGTGTGCACCCGGCCGGCCGGCGTAACCGTGAGGCAGTGGCCGGGCGGAAGGTTGGCAATGCCGCGGTAGATGGTGCGTGGCGCCGGGACGCTGAACCAGGCGAGGTATTCGCCGACGGAGGCGGGATCGATTTCGCGTGGCACCCGGCCGCTGGCGAGCAAGGCGTTGAGTTCGGAGGCGAAGGCGAGGCCGGTATCGGCCAGCCGGGCGTAGTAAAACGGCTTGATACCGAGGGGATCACGGGCGGCGAAGAGCGTACGCTCCTGGGCATCCCACACGGCAAACGCGAACATCCCGCGCAGACGCGGCAGGCAGGCGGCCCCCTGCGTGGCGTAGGCGGCCAGAAGCACTTCGGTATCGCAGTTGGTACGAAACACCCAGCCCCCGGCGGCTAGCTCGGGCTGCAGTTCGCGGTAGTTGTAGATCGCGCCGTTGAAGACGAGGGTGAAGCGCCCGTCCGCGCTCGTCATCGGCTGGTGCCCGTTGGTCGGGTCAATGATGGCCAGCCGGCAGATGCCGATAGTCAGATCGCCGGAGGAGTAGAAACCGCGGTCGTCCGGTCCACGGTACGCCTGGCGTTGCACCATCCGGGCGACGGCGTCTTCCCGATCCGTCTGTCCGAGATTAGGGGAGAATATTCCGGCTATGCCGCACATGAGGTAAGGGCCCTATGACAGCTTCGCCGCGTCACTTCCGGGGGGAAGAAAGTGACCGTCATTTCACTCGAGCGACAGCGGTCCAATCGGTGGCCATGACTGGCCGTCCACAGCCAACAGGAAGCCCCTGTTGGTAGCAATGCCGATTTCGCGCAAAGCCTTAGAGGCAAATGGCTTTGCTTATCTCGGCTGATTTGTCCGGACCGATCATCAGACCCGCCAAATGCAGGCCGAATTCGACCGCCGTGCCTGCGCCCCGGGAAGTCGTGATCCTGCCGTCGGTCACGATGCGCTCGGTGGCGAGAATCGCCGGCAATTCATCGGCAACCGAAAAATGTGCCGTATATCGCCGTCCGGCGAGCAGGCCGCAGTCATGCAACACCGTCGGGGCGGCGCAGATGGCCGCCAGCCAGCGGCTGGCCGCGTGTTGCCTGCGCACCAGATCGAGCACCCGGGGATCAGCCCGGAGATGCTTCACTCCGCCCCCGCCAGGGAGGAAAAGTAAATCGAAGTCAGTGCCCATGACCGCCGCCAGTGTCGTGTCTGCGTGCGCCGTGATGCCGCTGCGGCCGGTTACGTGGATACCCTCACTCAGCGCGGCCACGGTGACGTCGATGCCGGCGCGACGCAGCAGATCCACCGGGGCAAAGGCCTCGATCTCTTCAAATCCATCGGCGAGGGGGACAAGCACGCTGGGCACGGCTCAAATCTTAACCACTAATGACCACTAATGGACACTAATTTTTAGACAGAAGCAGAATGTTTTGCCACGGATTACACGGATGATCACGGATGAGGAGGTTTTATCCGTGCCATTCGTGGCATCCGTGGCTTCTGTGCTGTGGAATAATGACTGCTTTAAACGGCAAACGCCTCGTGATCTTCGGCTGCGGCTACATCGGTTCCGCGGTGGCTGAGGCTGCGCGGGCGGCGGGTGCCCGGGTGGAAGCGCTCACGCGCAACCCCAACAAGGCCGCGGCGTTGCGTGCGGGAGGGTTGACCAAAGTTGTGGTGGCCGATCTGGCCTCGTTCGACTGGCACTCACAGTTGGAGTCCAGCCCGGATTTTGTCGTGAACACCGTGAGCTCGGGTGGTCCGGAGAGTTATCGCCGCTCCTATGTTGACGGGATGCAGTCAATCCAGAGTTGGGCGTCTGCCGCTGCGTCCCCGGTCGGCACGATGGTCTATACCAGCAGCACGTCGGTTTATCCGCAGGGCGGGGGAATCACCCTGGATGAAACGGCCGATGCCTCTGGGGCCACTCCCAACGGCGCAATCATTCGCGAATCGGAAGCGCTCCTGGAAAACATGCCGGCCCGCGCCGCCTCCCGCTGGTTTATACTGCGTCTGGCCGGAATCTATGGCCCGGGCCGGCACCACCTGCTCGACCAAATCCGTGAAGGAGCGACCAGGCTGAACGGCTCGGGCGCACATCGTTTGAATCTTGCACATCGGGATGACATCGTGGCAGCGATTCTGGCCTGCCTGCAGGCACCGTCCGCCATTGGTCGCGAGATCTTCAATGTGGCCGACACGGCCCCCGCGTCGCGCGCTGAGGTTGTCCAGTGGCTGGCGCAGCAACTCGGGCGCCCGGCCCCGGGGTTTGACGGCACGGCCACGACCCGGCGCGGCGGCGCCCCCATGCCCGACCGGGTCATCGCGAGCGGCAAAATCCAGCGGATGCTCGCCTGGCAACCCCGCTATCCGGACTACCGGGCCGGGTTTGGCGCGATCCTTAAAGGCAGTTAACCCCGGATTGCACAGATCAGATGCCATCAATCCGATCCTCCTGAGCGAAGCGAAGGATCCAGCACGAGATAGGCTGCGAAAAATATCCTGGACCCCTCGCTTCGCTCAGGAGGATGGCGCTGTGGATTTTAATCCGTGTGATCCGTGGTTAAAAGTATTTTTCAGCAAAATGTGCGTGATTAGTGTCCGTTAGTGTCCATTAGTGGTTTCAAACTCAACCCACTCAAACCATGGCCGGCGTAGGCACATTGCTCAAACAAGCGAAGAAAATGCAGCAGAAGATCGAGGAGATGCAGAAATCCCTCGAGACGCGGGAAATCGATGTCTCCAGCGGCGGCGGGGCCGTGCAGATCAAGATCAACGGCGCCGGCAAATTCCTCGCGGTTAAGCTCGACCCCGAATTCCTCAAGGAGGACGCGAAGCTGGTCGAGGAGAC
>JANMTJ010000358.1:0-2579 GCA_031390295.1 Oleiharenicola sp. | reverse complement strand
GTCCGCATTTTGCGGAAGTCCGGGCCCGGCTTGGCGCGCCGGGTCTCGCTTTGCTGCCCATCGGCGCCTACGAACCGCGCTGGTTCATGGCGCCGGTGCACATGAATCCCGACGAGGCCGTGCGCGCCCACCTCGCCGTGGGGGCAAGGCGCAGTCTCGCCATGCACCACGGCACATTCCGCCTGACGGATGAGGGTATCGACGACCCGTTGGACAATCTCGCCCTTGCGCGGGAAAAACACGGTCTGCCCACGGCGGTCTTTACCGCGCCGGCTTTCGGCGAAACCGTGGTGGTTCCGCTGGGCTAGTTCCGCGGGCGGTTGCGGTATTCGGCGCTCTTGCGGAGGTCGTCGCGCACGTCGCTTTCCGTCCAGCCCTTCTCGCGCACGGCCCAGCTGTATTGCTTGAGGCCGCCAGGGTCGGCTTCGCGGCCGAGCACTTCGCGGTAGGCGCGACGGACAATGAGCTCCGCCGCTTCATTCCGATAGTGCTGCTCGCTGCGCAGGTGGTCGCGCAGCATGCGCTCGGTCCAGCCTTGGTCCAGCATGCGGTTCTTAAAATCCCTTAGCTCACCCGTTGAGGGCTCGCGGCCGAGAACATCCGCAAAAGTTCCTTTGATGATCTTCTCCGGATCGCCCCGGGGTTTGTCGCCGGGCCGGCTGGGCTCGCGATCCCGGTCGCGCCCGCGGGGGCGCTCGACCTTGATGGACGAGATGCGGTCGTTCCAACTGACCGAAACGCTGCCGGACACGGGGCGACCGGAGAGGTCGCGGGCGTTCTCCGTCAACCGCAAGGCTTCACCCCGGTAGCGGGAATTCTCGTAGGCGTAGACCTCGGCCCCGCCCTCGACCCGGATGGAGGAGATGCTGTCGTTCAGCTTGGTGCCGTTCTCAAACGTCCGGCCGGACATGTTGTCAATGGACTCGCCCGGATACAGGATCAGGGCGTCGCCGCTGAATCCCGCGTGTTGGTAGATGATGACGCGGGGTCCCTGGCGCCGAGCGTCATCATCGCGGTGATCAGCCAGCGCGGCCGAGACCAGCAGCAGGGAACCAAGGCAGAGGGAAAGCGGGGTTTTCATGCGGGTGAGACGCCGCGAGGGCCGGTTTTATTCATTCTCTGTCGCCACAAAATGGCAACCCTTGCTGATGGAATTCAAGGAGGCAGCGTGGACCACAAGAAGGGCGGTCTGCACGGCATTGCGCAGCTCGATGAGTTCGCGGGTCGGCCGGCAGTCGCGGTAGAAGGCCTGGATGTCCTCGCGCAGCTCCAGGAGGATGCGGCGGGCCCGGGCCAGGCGGCGCGGTGAGCGGATGATGCCGGCATAGTTCCACATCGTCTGCCGGATCTGCTGCAGATCCTGCCGGATCAGCAGGGGATCGGGGGCTTTGGCCGGACTGTGCCACTCCCGCGGGGCGGGTTGGCGGTCGTTCCCGGACGCAAGTTCGGTCAGATCGGCGCGCGCGGCGGCCTTGGCCGACACCAGGCATTCGAGCAGGGACGTGCTGGCGAGCCGGTTGGCTCCGTGCAGACCGGTGCAGGCCGTCTCGCCGATGGCGTTGAGGTGCCGGACGTTCGTGCGGCCGGCCAGATCCGTGTGCAC
The DNA here is from genome assembly GCA_031390295.1 of Oleiharenicola sp. Lineage (GTDB taxonomy): Bacteria > Verrucomicrobiota > Verrucomicrobiia > Opitutales > Opitutaceae > Lacunisphaera. Next base: position 976 of record JANMTJ010000358.1, on the reverse strand, counting down.
GCCGCCGCAGGAAAAATGCGCCGCCGGCACGACCGGGATCGGTTCGCGGGTGATATCCACGCCGTTGGCGAGGCAGCGCTCATAAATCCCCGGGAACCGCTCGCGGATGAACTCCGGCTTGAGCGCGGTGAGATCCAGATAGACGCAGCCATCCCCGGTCTCCGCCATGTGCCGCTGGATGGCGCGGGACACCACATCGCGCGGGGCGAGCGAGGCCAGCGGGTGGAGGCCGTCCATGAAGCGCTGGCCGCGCGCATCCACCAACACCGCCCCTTCGCCGCGGAGCGCCTCGGTGATCAGAAAGGGCGGCGCGCCCTTCTTGAGAAAAACCGTGGGATGAAACTGGACATACTCGAGATCGATCAGCCGTGCGCCCACGCGGTAAGCCATCGCCACGCCGTGCCCGACACTGCCGGGTTGGTTGGTCGTGTGCTGGAAAATTCCGCCCAATCCACCGGTGGCCAAAACGGTCTTGCGGGCGACGAACGCCACGACCTCGCCCGTGGTGGTATCCAACGCATAGCAGCCAAAGCAGGTCAGCGGCTCGTAACGGTCGTGCGGCTCGGTGGAGTTGTGCGACAGGGTCAGCAGGTCCACCGCAACGAAACCTCTCCGGCGCGTGATGCCGGGCATGGCGTCAACCCTGGCCGCAACCGCCACCAGAATGGAATGCCCGGTCGTGTCCGTGGTGTGAATGATGCGGCGTTCGTGATGCCCGCCCTCGCGGCCCAGTTGCAATTCCCCCGAGGCCTCGCGGTCAAAGCCCACGCGCAGCTCATCCAGCAGCAGTTCCTTCACCGCGGCGGGACCCTCGGCCACCAGTTGCGCGATGGCTGCCGGATTGGCCGTGCCGTCGCTCGCCTCCATGATGTCACCGCTCAGCTTGGTGGGATCGGGCGAGGTGTCGTAAATGATGCCGCCCTGGGCCCAATCACTGTTGGCCTGCAGCGGCTCGCCCAGGGATAACAGTTTCACT
>JANMTJ010000225.1:0-4421 GCA_031390295.1 Oleiharenicola sp. | reverse complement strand
CTGGAGCAAAACGAAGCCTTCACCGACATTCTCTGCATCGCCGTGGAGGAAAACGAACTTGAAACCCCGGCCGAGCCGACCACGTTGCCTGCCTTAGATGAAGAAAGTCACCCGTCGCCGCAAAGCTAAGTCCGCCCACCTCCTGGGCGTCGGTCTCGACCATGCCGACGGCCACAAGCGGCTGACCTCCGCCGAGCAGTTCACCATCGTGGGCGGCTCCGAGGAGACCCACGGCCGGATGACCGAGACCGTCATCAAGACCTTCGAGACCCTCAAGGAGCGCGGCAAGGCCCTGCAGGCCGTCGAGCCGCAGGAGCTAGCCGAGATCATCCAGCAATCCACCCCGCGGTAAGGCGGTGAGTCCCTTCCCTGCCGTGGCGTGGAGCGGAATCCGCGCCCTACCCATGAAAACATAACCCCCCGCAAAGTCCTCAGCTTGCGTTTGCCCTGCCACTAATTTAACTCATTCCCATGTCCGAAAAAATCGCCCATCTCGACAATGCCAATTTCGCCGCGGCCATCGCCGGCGCCACGCCCGTCCTCGTGGACTTCTGGGCCCCTTGGTGCGGCCCCTGCAAGGCGATCGCGCCGATTCTGGAAGAGCTCGCCGTCGAACTCACCGGCAAACTGACGATCGCAAAGGTCAACGTGGACGACAACGGCGACCTCGCCGCGAAATACGGGGTCCGGGCCATCCCCACCATGTTGCTCTTCAAGGGCGGCGAGCTGGCCGATCAGTACGTCGGCATGATGGACAAGGCGTCGCTCAAGACGAAGCTCGCCGGGAAGATCTGAAGCCCCTCTGTCTTTCGTCGATCTCCTGTAGCGGCGCTCTATGAGCGCCGTTTTTCTTATGTAGGGCTGCCGCTTGTCGGCAGGCCCGGCCCGGCGACAAGCGCCGGCCCTACAGCCCCTATCTCCCCCCCATCACCCCCGCGCTCAGGAGCACGCCAAACGCGGCGAGGAACTTCGCCGTGTCGCCCAGCAGGGCGATCTGTTCCGCCGGTTCGCGCGAAGTCGCCAGCCTCCGCGTCAGTCCCACCGCCCACGGCGCCAAGAACAATGGCATGAGCACCGGCCAGCGATAACCCGTCAGTAATAACGCCGGCGGACAGAGCAGCGCAATGGTGACCGACAGTGCGTATTGCCAGACGGCAAACTTCCGTCCGAACCGTACGACCAGTGTCTTTTTCCCTGCCTGAGCGTCGGTCTCCGCATCCCGATAATTGTTCGCCACGAGAATGTTCGCCGCCAGCAGACCGACCGCCGCCGCGCAGGACGTCACATCGGGGGTCACATAACCCGCCTGCACATAAAATGTGGTGTCCACCGCCACCAAGCCGAAGAAAATGAAAACGAACAGGTCGCCGAGCCCGTTGTAGCCAAGAGGAAAAGGTCCGCCCGTGTAGGCGATCGCGCACAGGATGCTCACGATCCCGATGGGCAGGAGGATCCAGCCGCCTTCCCGCACCAGTAGCAGACCCACGGCAAAAGCCACGCCCAGTACCAGCCACGTCGCGGCGAGCATCCGGCCGGGGGCAATCAGACCCGCCGCCACGGCCCGCCGCGGCCCCACCCGCGCGGCAGTATCGGCACCTTTCACGAAATCGAAGTAGTCGTTGGCGAAGTTGGTCCCGATCTGCACGAGCAGGGCAAAGACGAGGCAGATCGCGACCTTGGGATAATCCGCCGCTTGGTGCGCCGCCGCCAGCGCCGTGCCCACCATGACCGGGATGACCGCTGCCGGCAGGGTCTTGGGGCGCGCGGCTTCGAGCCAGTGGCGCCATTCGGTTTGGGATGGCATGTGCCGGAAGTCCTACTTTCCCGCGGTTTCCTGTTCAAGCCCCTTGATTCGCTCCAACACGACCTCCCGTCGTGCCGCAGGATCATCCGCCGGCAGACCCGGCAGAACTTGCTTCAGCCACGCCAAGGCCTCCGCGGTCCGGCCGAGCTCGCGCAGGAGCTCGGCGTGAATCCGGGCGGCATAATACGGGGCCCCCGGTTGTTCCGCCGCCTGCCGGAACAACCGCGCCGCGCCCTCCCGATCGCCGAGGGCCCGGAGCCGGATGTTGGCCATCTCGATGTACAGTTCAGCCGCCCCTGCATGCGCTCGGAGGCCTTGCTCCAAAAAATCCAAAGCGAACCGGGCTTGTTCCCCTGCCACCCGCTGGCGCAGGGCCTGCGGCGCACCGGCCGACCGCCACTCGGGCAGGTCGTAGGCCAGCATGCGCGCGCCATTCAGCCAGAAATACAAGGGCCGCTCATCTGCCGCGACCGTCAGGTGCAGCAGGCTCGTGGTGGCCGGACTGTCGCGCCGCTCCCAAGCGAGGTTGGTCCGCAACCAGAAACCACCTGCCACTGCCGCCCGCATGCCGCCCAATACGGCCAGCGTCCCGCCGCTTCCACCCAAGGCCGCCAGCTGCGAGACAGAAGCCATCGTCGGCGCCGCCAAACGCAGTTCCAGTGGACGCATCACGCCCACCGCCATCAGAAGCAGGGCCGGAGGCAGGAACCACCGCGGCACCCTAGAATTCGCGATGCTGGAAGACATAGGAAGCGAGGCCGCCGAGCAGCAAGAGGAAGACGCCCCAATACCCGACGAGTGCCAGCAGTCCCAGCCCCGTCAGGTCAGCGCCAGCCAGCATTGCCTCGACATCGAACAGGCCGAGATTGGGCCAGAACCTGAGGAATACCAGCCAACCCTCCCCACCGGTGAAAGGCCGCAGGTGGGCGATCACGGCCAGCAGCAGTCCGGCACAACTGGCAAAGAGCGCCGATCCAGCGTAGCTGCACACCAGCAGCGTCATCGCCGCCACCAGCGTTAGCTTGAGCCAGACCAGCGCGCCGGCCTGAAAAAACACCGGCAAAGGCACGAAGAGCGCACCCAGCTGCGCCTCCCGGATGGCAATCACCGCCGCGAGCACCAGCGCCAGCGTTGCGACGAACAGGGCCAGCAAGGCCATCACGCCGGCCAGTTTCCCACCGATGTATTCCCAGCGTCGGACCGCGCGCGTCAACATGCAACCGATGGTGGCACCCGTGAGATCACTGAAAAAAAGATGCGCCGTGACCAGGGCGGCCAGCAAGGTGCCCAGCAATCCGATGGCCCCGAATCCAAAATCTCCAATGAATTTCAACTCCGCCGCACCGAAATTGAACTCCCGCAGCCAGAGTGCCATCAGCACCAGCATCACCCCCGCCAGCACAAGCAGGACGGTCAGCCGCAGGCGCAGCGCCTCGTCCAGCGTTTGCCGGGCAATGAGTCCCACCCGCCGCATGGAAGCGGTTGCGGAGTAGGTGTTGGCGTCAGCCTTGGTCACGGAGCTTCTCCAGGTAGAGTTTTTCCAACGGGGATGAGTCGGCAACCGGATGATGACCCACGCCCAGTAATTCCGCCGGCGTGCCCTCGGCGAGCAGGCGGCCCTGGCCCAGAAGGGCGAGGCGATCGCAGATCGCCTCCGCCTGCGCGAGCAGATGGGAACTGAAGACCACCGCCCGGCCCTGCGCGGCCAGCTCACGAATCAGCTTTGTCAGGGCCAGCCGGCCCTCGGGATCGAGCCCGCTCGCCGGCTCGTCGAGCAATACGACCGGGGGTTCGTGCAGGATGGCCTGGGCCAGCCCGAGTCGCTGCCGCATGCCTTTGGAATAGGTCGCGATTCTCCGGTCGGCGACCGGCTCGAGTCCGGCCCAGGCGAGCACCGCGGCAACCCGTTGCACGGACTGGTCCGCCGGCATTGAGCTCAAACCCGCACAATAACGCAGAAATTCACGACCGGTTTGGTGGGGGGCGAAGCGAGCCGACTCGGGCAGATAGCCCACCTGAGCCCGCGCAGCATCGCTGCCTGCCGCGTGACCCATGATCTGGCAGCTGCCCGAGCTTGGCCCAACGAGTCCCGCCAGGGCTTTCAACGTCGTGCTTTTGCCCGACCCGTTGGGCCCGAGCAGGCCGAGCACCTGTCCCGGTGCCAGTTTCAGGGAAAGGGAGCGGACGGCCTCAATCGGACGACCCAGCCAACCCGTCGCATAAGACTTGGTGAAGTCCGCCAGTTCAACCGCCCAATGGTCGCCGTTGAGCATCGTCAGCGAATGGTGAAGCCGGTGAATTGCGGCGCCCGGGTCGCACCGGTCTGCTCCACCTGGCGGATATGGCTTTCCATGAGCTGCTGCACGGCGGTGATGAAGGCGCGTACCTCGTCCGGCCGGCCCTCGGCCTCAAGCTGCACGCGCCCATCGGGCAGGTTCATGGCATAGCCCGCAACCTCATAGCCTTTGGCGACCTGCAGGGTGTGATACCGGAAGCCCACGCCCTGCACCCGGCCGCTGAAATATACCGTCGCATGATAAACCCCGGACATGCAGGCAGAAAAGCCCCGCCCCCGGCCGAGACAACACCAACCTCCTGCGTGTGACCGGAATTTTAT
>JANMTJ010000323.1:0-16456 GCA_031390295.1 Oleiharenicola sp. | reverse complement strand
AGCACCGGGTCATGCACGACGACTGGGAGAGCCGTCGGCTCCTCTACAAGACGCTCGGTTTCGTGCTCCTCGGCACCGGCCTCGGACTGCTGGCATTGATGATCTACGCCTTTCTTACCCGGCTGTGGCATTGACGGCCGGGCCCCAACCCATGTTCGACTCCGCTTTCATCGACTCCCTCCTCATCCGGATCTTCCGGTTCCGGACCCGGGGGTTTCTGGACATGCAGGCGGCCAGCGGCCGGGTGCCCCCTCAGCCGGAACGCGCCCCCTACCTCTACGTGCACATCCCGTTCTGCGAGGTGTTGTGCCCGTTCTGCTCGTTTCACCGCGTGCAGCATTGTCCCAGCCAGGCCCGGCGCTATTTCACGGCCCTGCGGCAGGAGATCATGCTTTATGCGGCGGAGGGCTACCGGTTCAGCGGCGTGTATTTCGGCGGCGGCACCCCCACGATTGACCCGGCGGAACTGCTGGAGACGATTGCGCTCGTGCGCCGGCTTTTCCCGGTGGGCGAGGTCTCGGTGGAGACGAACCCGCGGGACCTGAAGCCGGAGCTGATCACCGCCCTGCAGGGGGCGGGTGTCACCCGGCTGTCGGTGGGTGTGCAGAGCTTTGATGACCGGCTGTTGAAGGACATGGGCCGCTACGACCAATATGGCAGCGGCACCGAGATCACGGAGCGCTTGCAGCGCGCGGCGGGCCACTTTCCCACGCTCAATGTCGACCTGATCTTCAATCAACCGCACCAAACCCTGGACTCGCTCCAGCGCGATCTGCAGATCTTCCGCACCCTGGGGGCCAACCAGATCTCGCTGTATCCGCTCATGACCTCGCCGACGGTCCTGCACCGGATGGCGCCGACCATGGGCCGGCCCGACCAGCGGCGGCTCCGGCATTTCTACCAGGCCATCGTCCGGGAATTGTCGCCGGACTTTGCGCCGTCCTCCGCCTGGTGCTTCACCAAGTCCGGCCAGGGCAGCGACGAATACCTCGTCGCCAGCGAAAACTATGTCGGGGTGGGGAGCGGTGCCTTCAGTTACCTCGACGGCACGCTCTACTCGACCTCGTTCTCTTTGCAGGCCTACAGCGAACGCATCCGGGAGGGCCTGACCGGCATCACCACGCAGCATCAGCTGAGTGAAACGGACCGCATGAGATACACGCTGCTCGTGAAAATGTTCGGGCTCGGGCTGGACCGGGCGTGGGCGCAGGAGCGCTACGGGAGCAGGTTTTTCCGCAAGTTGTGGGGGGAGCTGCGCACACTTGAGGTGCTCGGGGCCGCGACGCGCGATGCCCGGGGCTGGCGGCTGACCGGGCGGGGCATGTTCTGGCTGATGCTTATGATGTCGGAGTTCTTCGAGTCGGTGAATACTTACCGCGATGCCATGCGGCAGAGGGTGGCGGCGGAACTGGCCGCGGCCGCGAGGCAGGAGACCGTTCCGGTCGCCGCGGTGCAGGGACTGGAGGCTACGGCCTGAGGGGGCGACGGGCCCACAAGATATGCGACAGGCTGACAGAGTCTGCTCATTGTTTGGGCTCGGCGTGGAAGAGGGGAGCCACTTTACTGAGAGTATGCCAGACACCAGTCCCACGTCTTCCGGCTTCACCACTTGCCCGGTGCCTCTGTCACACCGGACGGAGGTCACCGTCGGCCATGGCGGTGGCGGCAAACTCACGCAGGATCTGATCGACCGGGTTTTCCGGCCCGCCTTCGCCAACTCTGCACTTGAGGCCCAGCACGATGGCGCGCTGCTGCAATTTCCCGGCGGCGGCCGGCTGGCGTTCACCACCGATTCCCACGTCGTCAGCCCGCTCTTCTTTCCCGGCGGCGACATCGGCAAGCTGGCCGTCAACGGCACAGTCAACGACCTCTGCATGTGCGGTGCGCGGCCGCTGTGGCTCAGTGCCGGGTTCATCATCGAGGAGGGCTTTGCCCTCGCGACGCTGGGAAAGGTGGTCGCCTCCATGAAGGCGGCCGCGCTGGCGGCCGGTGTGAGCATCGTGACCGGCGACACCAAGGTTGTGGAGCGCGGGAAGGGCGACGGACTTTATGTGACGACAGCTGGCGTGGGCGTGATCGAGAACCCGCTGATTGTGGCGCCGTCAAGCATCCGGACCGGCGATGCAATCATCCTGAGCGGGGACATCGGCCGGCACGGCATGGCCATCATGGCGACGCGTGCGGGACTGTCCTTTGAAAGCGAAATCGAGAGCGACTGCGCCCCGCTGGTGGCTCCGGTGCAGGCGCTCATGGAAGCCGGTCTGGAAATTCATTGCCTGCGCGATCTCACGCGCGGCGGACTGGCGACGTCGCTTGTCGAACTGGCGGAAGCGGCGAAAATGGCCATCGCCATCGATGCGGCTAAGGTGCCGGTGTCCGAGATCGTGCAGGGCGCCTGCGAAATCCTCGGGCTTGATCCGCTTTATGTAGCCAACGAGGGCCGGTTCGTGTGCCTTCTGCCCGAGGCCCAGGCCGGGCGGGCGCTGGAGATACTCAACCAGACCGCGCCGGGCGGCGCGCCAGTGATCATCGGTTTCGTCAAGGCTGGTCCGGCTGGGCAGGTAACGCAACGGAGCGTCATCGGCTCCGAGCGGATCGTCGACCGGCTCAGCGGCGAGCAGCTTCCGCGGATCTGCTGAGCAGTCTGGAGGCGGGATGGCCTCGCCCCGCGAGGCATATGCTACGCGGTCGAAAGTCGCGGAGTGGGGGCACCCCGCCTCCAAAAGCACAAGCGCGGCGTGGAACGGAGTCCGCGCCCCTACCTTGCCACCGCCGGCTCGATCGCCCGGCTGCGGTAACGGTGGTAGGCGGCGCAGGCACCCTCGCTCGACACCATGGGTGCGCCCTGCGGGTGTTCGGGATTGCAACGTGTGCCGAAGGCGGGGCAGTCGTGGGGTTTCCTCACCCCGCGCATGATGTCGCCGCTGATGCACTCGGTGACGCAGGTGGTGCGGGACTTCTGCAAGGGGAAGCGCCGGGCGGCGTCGAAGCTCGCATAGGTCGGGCGCACGGCCAGGCCGCTCATCGGAATGACGCCGATGCCGCGCCAATCGCGGTCGCAGACCTCGAAGACCGTCTCGACGATCTTGCGAGCGTGGACGTTGCCCTCGGTGCGGACGGCGCGGGAGTAGGCATTCTCGACCTCGGCGCGGCCGCTCTCGAGCTGTTTCACGCAGAGCAGGATGCCATCGAGAATATCGACCGGTTCAAAGCCGGTGATGATGATCGGTGCGCCGTATTCGCGGGCGATGGGGCCGTATTCCGATGTGCCCATAATGGTGCACACATGGCCGGCGGCGAGGAAGCCCTGCACACGGTTGTCCGGCGAGGCGAGAATGGCGCGCATGGCGGGCGGCACGAGCACGTGCGAGGTGAGAATGGAGAAGTTCTTCACGCTCTCCCGCTCGGTGCGAAGGACCGACATGGCATTGGCGGGCGCTGTGGTCTCGAAGCCGACGGCAAAAAACACGACCTGCTTCGCCGGGTTTTCCAACGCGATGGTGACGGCGTCGAGCGGTGAGTAGACGATGCGCACCTCGCCGCCGCGGGCCTTGGCGGTGAGCAGGTCGATGCCGTTGCCGGGCACGCGCAGCATGTCGCCGAAGGAGCAGAGAATGGCGCCGTGTTCCAGAGCGAGAGCGACCGCCTGGTCGATCAGGTCGGCGCTGGTCACGCAGACCGGGCAGCCGGGACCGTGGACGAGAGCGATGTTTTTCGGGAGCAGGTCGTCAAGGCCGAACTTGACGATGGCATGGGTCTGGCCGCCGCAGATCTCCATGATCGTCCACGGGCGCGTCGTGACGCGCGCGATGGCGGCGGCCAGTTGGTGGACGAGGGCGGCGTCGCGGTATTCGTCGACGTATTTCATGAGGTGGGGGCGTTGAGGGGTGCCGCGTCGAGGCCGTCGAGCTCGCCCATGGCCTTCAGGTAACGGTAGGTCTCCTCGGCCTCCTGCGGATCGACGGTGCTGATGGCGACTCCGACGTGCACGAGCACGAAATCGCCGAGCTTCGCCTCAGGCGTGCAGGTGAGGCTGACGAGTTTGACGACACCCGCGAAGCTGACCTTCGCGAAGCGGAGCAGGGGATCGTCGCCGATGATTTCAATGACTTTTCCGGGGACAGCAAGGCACATGGGAGGGGTGGGCTGGGAGATTCAGACGGGAAGGGAGACGGTGGTGAGGTTTAACAGCGCTGCGAGGGCCTGGCCGGCGGCGATCGAGTTGTCATTGGGTGACAGCCGCCGGTGCACGAGGACGCGGAAGCCGGCGGCCTTGAGCGCCTCGGAGGCGAGAGAGTGGAGCAGGGCGTTCTGGAAACAGCCACCGGTGAGCACGACGGTGCCGGCGCCAGCCTGCCGGGCCACGTCCACCATCGCCAGGGCCAGGCCGTGGTGAAACGCCGCCGCGAGCACGGCGGGATCATCATGGGGATTGAGCATTTCCTCAAAGGCGGGCTGCCAGTCGAGGTCGAACCGGGCACCCGGGGTGCGCGCGGTTACGAGCGGGAGAGGCAGAGTCCGATTGTCCGCGGGGGCGCGGGTGGCTGCGGCCTCGACAGCGAGCGGGATCTGGCCTTCGAAGGCATTGCACGAGCCGAGACCGAGCAGCGCACCGACCCCGTCGAACAGCCGGCCGGCGCTCGAGCAACGGGGCGAGTTCAGGCCGAGTGTGAGCATCGTCTGCAAGGTGGAGGCTTCGTGGTCCGCGAAACGCAGTCGGGAGGCGGTTTCGGAAAACCGGCCGGCTTCGTGGGCCAGCGCGAGGGCGACCCGGCGCGCGTCCTTCGCCACGGCGTCGCCGCCGGCGAGCCGGAACGGGCGCAGGCGGGCGAAGCGCTCGGCCTGGTTTTGCCGCAGGAGAATGAATTCGCCACCCCACACCGTGCCGTCCTCACCGTAGCCGGTGCCATCCCAGGCGATGCCGAGCACGCCGTCGGCCGGGTGATCGTGCTCGAGCAGGCAGGCCAGGACGTGGGCGAGATGATGCTGCACGGCGATGCATGGCAGGCCGAGTTTTTTTGCGTAATGGGTCGTGGCGTAATCCGGATGCTTGTCATGCGCCACGGCGGCGAAAATCGAACCGTGCAACTGGCCGAGCATCCGGATGGTCTGGGTGAACACCTGCCGCGTGGCCAAGTTCTCAAGATCACCCAGATGCGGGCTGAGGACGACCTGGTGGCCAGAGGCGACTGCGACCGTGTTTTTCATCTGACCGCCGGTGCAGAGCAGCGAACCCGGCAGCCGGCGGGGCAGACGGAGCGGCGCAGGGGCATGGCCGCGCGCGCATCGGAGGAGGATGGGTTCGTCGTTGGCGGCGAGACGCACAACGGAGTCGTCCACCGGCCGGGAGATGGGCCGGTTGTGTTCAAGAAAGAGGTCGGCGATTTGCCCGAGCCGGCGGCGGGCCTCGGCGTTGTCATGGCAGATCGGCTCCTCGGTAAGGTTGGCGCTGGTGGCAACCAGTGGAAAATCCACCGAGTTGATCAGCAGCAGATGCAGGGGCGAGTAAGGCAGGAGCGCGCCGAGCCAGGGATTCTCCGGCGCGATGCTGGCCGCAAGTAAAGTGTGCCCCAGACGCGGCATGAGCACGATGGGTGATTGCGGCGAGGAGAGCAGGGCGGCGGCGGCGGGAGACACCGTGGCGAACAGGCGCAGATGGTCGAGATCGCGGAACATCACGGCCAGCGGCTTCTCCTCGCGCTGCTTGCGGCGGCGGAGCAGGGCCACGGCGTGCGGGTTCGTGGCGTCGCACATGAGGTGGTAGCCGCCGACCCCCTTCACCGCGAGGATGAGTCCCTCGCGCAGCAGGGTAGGCACGGAACGGAGGGCCGTCTCGTGCGCGGCGACGACCTTGCCCGCGGCGTCGCAAAGGGTGAGGTGCGGGCCGCAGATGGGACAGGCGTTGGGCTCGGCATGGAAGCGCCGGCTGGCCGGATCGTGGTATTCGCGTGCGCAGTCGAAGCACATCCGGAAGCCGCGCATGGTGGTGTGCGGCCGATCGTAGGGCAGGTTTTCGATGAGCGAATAACGCGGGCCGCATTGCGTGCAGTTGATGAAGGGATAGCGGTGGCGCCGGTCGGCGGGATCGAGGAGCTCGCGGCGGCAATCGGCGCAGAGAGCGAGGTCGGCCGGCGTGGCAGTCGCGATCTCCCCGCCGCTCCGACTGGCGGCGATGAAGAATCCTTCCCCGGCCGGCGGGTGGTCGGCGCCGGGCGTCAATTCGTCCAGCGCGGCCACCTTCGCGGCGGGCGGGGCCTCCAGCGCGAGAGCGTCGCGCAACGCCGCCACGCGGGTGGGATCGCCGGCGGCGCGGATCAGCACGCCCTCCGCGTCGTTGAGCACCCAGCCGTTGAGTCCGAGCCTGGTGGCGGTGCGGTGCACGAAGGGTCGGTAGCCCACGCCCTGCACCGTGCCGCGCACGCGGAGGAGGACGTCCACGGCTGGAGGAGAGGAGGGCATCGTGGTTGCCTTTGGTGCGGAACTCAAGTGCGGGCGGCCAGTGAGTTCAGGAACGTATACCACTCCGGCAGGCCCTCGCCGGTGCGGGCGGAGAGTTGGATGATTTTCGCCTGCGGCGCGATCCGGCGGATGTTCTCCACTGCGACGTCGCGCCGGAAGCCGAGGACGTCCGCCACGTCGATCTTGGTGAGGAGGACAACGTGGGCGGACTTGAAGATGGGCGGATACTTGAGGGGCTTGTCCTCGCCCTCGGGGGTGGAGAGCAGCACGACGCGCACTTGCTCGCCGAGATCGAACGAGGCGGGACAGACGAGGTTGCCGACGTTCTCGATGAAGAGCACGCGCACGCCGTCAAGGTTGATGGACTGGGCGGCGCGGGCGATCATGCCGGCGTCGAGATGGCAGACGGTGCCGGTGGTGATCTGCGCGACCGGGGCGTGCGGCCGGCTGAGGCGCCGGCCGTCGTTGTCGGTTTCGAGGTCACCGACGAGCACGGCGCATTTTGTCTGCCGGCCGAACTCGTCAAGGGTACGTTCAAGCAGCGTCGTTTTACCGGCGCCGGGCGAGGAGACGAGGTTGAGGGCGGCGAGGCCACGCCCGAGGAAGTAGCCGCGGTTGCGCTCGGCGAGAATATCGTTTTTCTCTAGCAGCAGGAGGTTGACGTCGATCGAGCGGACGGCGACTTCGCCAGTGGGGCTGGCGGCGAGTGCGGCCGTGATTTCGGCTGACAGCGGGGCGGCGAGCTCGCGGGATGTGCGGGTGGCGGCGCTGGTGAGCGCGTTGATGCGGAAACCGGGGTCAGGGAGGGTGGGGGGCGTGGCGGGATTGTTCATGGGTTGGGAAATTCGAGGCGAGCGATGCCGAGCTCCTTGCCGGCGCGGATGTCGCCGGAGTATTCACCGCAACGGGGGCACTGGAAAGTGAAGCCGCGCTCGACGCCGAACTCGGTGCTGCAGGCGACACAGCGGGCGCGGGCCTGGACTGACTCAATCTCCAGCACGGCGCCGTGCGCGATGCTGCCGGGGGCGAGTGCTTCATAGGCGAAGCGCAGAGCGTCGTGATCGATGCCGGCGAGGGTGCCGATGCGCAGGACGATCCGGGTGACGCGGGTCGCACCATGCTGCTCCGCCTGATGGCGGATGGCGTCCAGCGCCGATTCCATGATGCCGACCTCGTGCATGGTCTTGATGAAGCAAACCGGGCGGCGGCGTGTCCAGCGTGCACTCGTTTTTCACAATTTGTGCGGAGTGAATCGTATCGGATGCGTATTGAACGAATAGAAAAGAAGCTAAGCTGCGGTCGTACAATCACCACACCATCCATATCAAATGCCTGTCTTGCGCTGCATCAGTTCGCCCGTTGGAGTGCGCGGTCAGGCGGGCTTGTGAGGCCGGCGGCACCCTTCAACGCTTATGCTCCTCACCCAAGCCAGACTCCGTCTTGAGCCGGGAAAACAGACCACCGCAGCACTTACTCGGAGCGGGGACAAGCGCTTCAAGATCCTCGAGGCGCACATCAAGAAATTTCAGCACCGGCAGGACGCGCTGATCGAAGTGCTGCACAAGGCCCAGGAACTCTTCGGCTACCTTGAGGACGACGTGCTGCGCTTCACCGCCTGGCAGCTCAAACTGCCAGCGAGCCGCGTCTACGGCGTCGCGACGTTCTATCATTTCTTCACCCTCAAGCCGCAGGGCGAACACACGTGCGTGGTCTGCCTCGGCACCGCCTGCTACGTGAAGGGCGCCAATCTCATCCTTGCCGCCATCGAGGAGCGGACCCACATCAAGGCCGGCGAAACCACGCCGGACAATAAGCTCTCGCTGCTCACCGCGCGTTGCATCGGCGCTTGCGGCATCGCTCCCGCCGTCGTCTACGACGGACGCGTCGCGCCCAAGCAGACGCCGGCCGATACCCTCGCTCGCCTCAACAACTGGATCTGAGCCATGCAACTGGACGACCTCAAAGCCCTCGCGGCCAAGCATAGCGCCTCGCGCAAGAAAATCTGCCTGCGCACCTGCATGTCGGCCGGTTGCATGTCCTCGCAGGCTGACGTCATCAAAACGAATCTCGAGACGGCCGTGAAGGCACAGGGGCTCGAGGCCGACGTGGAGGTGCGGCGCGTAGGCTGCATGGGCTTCTGCGGCCAGGGTCCGCTCGTCGGCGTCGACGGCGTCAAGGCCGAGGGCATGCTCTACGAGCACGTGACACCGGACGACGCCCCGGCGATTGTCGGCGCGCTGAAGGGTGGCGAGTGCAAGGTGGAACTCGGTGATCCCCATCATCCGTTTTTTGCGAAGCAGATGCGCGTCGTCCGGGCCAACGGCGGCATCATCGATCCGGAGCGCATCGAGGACTACATCGCCACCGGCGGCTACGAAGCGCTGCACAACGCGCTCACTGAGATGAAGCCGGCGGAGGTCGTCGAGCAGATCACACTCAGCGGCCTGCGCGGTCGCGGCGGCGCGGGTTTCCCGGCCGGCCTCAAGTGGGGCACGGTGGCCAAGTCGCCAGGAGTGAAAAAATACGTCGTGTGCAACGGCGACGAGGGCGACCCCGGCGCATTCATGGATCGCAGCATTCTGGAGAGCGATCCGCACCTGGTGCTCGAGGGCATGGCGGTCGCGGCCTACGCCGTCGGCGCCGACCAAGGCTTCATCTATGTGCGCGCCGAGTATCCGCTCGCCATCAGCCGCCTGCAGGCGGCGATCAAGCAAGCCCGCCAGCTTGGCCTTCTCGGCGGCGCGATCTTCGAGTCCCCCTTCAACTTCAACATCGACATCCGCATCGGCGCCGGCGCGTTCGTGTGCGGCGAGGAGACCGCCCTGATGGCCTCGGTGGAGGGCAAGCGCGGCACGCCGCGCCCGCGCCCGCCGTTCCCCGCCGAGAGCGGGCTGTGGGGCTGCCCCACGCTCATCAACAATGTCGAGACCTTCGCCAACATCACGCCCATCCTCAACCGCGGCGCCGACTGGTATGCCAGTATCGGCACCGAGAAGAGCAAGGGCACGAAGGTCTTCGCGCTCACCGGCAAGATCAAAAACAACGGCCTGATCGAGGTGCCGATGGGCATTCCGCTCCGGCAGATCGTCGAGGAGATGGGCGGCGGCGCGCCCGACGGCGGCACGATCAAGGCGGTGCAGACGGGCGGCCCTTCCGGCGGTTGCATTCCGGCGCAGCATCTCGACACGCCGGTCGACTACGAGTCTCTTACCAAACTTGGCTCCATCATGGGCTCGGGCGGCATGGTCGTGATGGATGACAAGACCAGCATGGTCGAGATCGCCAAGTTCTACATGGAGTTCTGCATGGAGGAGTCGTGCGGCAAATGCATTCCCTGCCGCGCCGGCACCGTGCAGATGTTCCGGCTGCTGGAGAAGATCCTCGCCAAAAAGGCCACGGGGCGCGACCTCGCGAAGCTCGAGGAACTGTGTGACATGGTGAAAAACACCAGCCTCTGCGGTCTCGGCCAGACCGCGCCCAACCCCGTGCTGAGCACGCTCCGCTTCTTCCGCCCCGAATACGAGGCGCTGCTCCAGCCCGACCCGCACGCCGCGCCCCGGTCGGCCCAACCCGCTGCCACCTGATCGATTTTCCCGATGAGCGCCAAAACCCTGATCATAGACGGCCAGACCATCAGCGCTGAGAGCCACACTTCGGTGCTCAAGGCCGCGACTGACAACGGCATCACCATCCCGACGCTCTGCCACCTCGAGGGCGTCTACGATGTCGGGGCGTGCCGCCTGTGCATCGTCGAGGTCAAGGGCAGCAACAAGCTGCTGCCGGCCTGCACGACGCGGGTCTACGAGGGCATGGAAGTCACGACCAACAGCGAGCGGTTGCAGAAATACCGCCGCATGACCCTCGAACTCCTCTTCGCCGAGCGCAACCACGTCTGTGCCGTCTGCGTGTCCAACGGCCACTGCGAACTGCAGGCCCTGGCCACCGGCCTTGGCATGGATCACGTGCGCTACGACTACTGCTTTCCGAAATGGGGCGTGGACGCCACGCACCGCTTCCTCGGCATGGACCATAACCGCTGCATCCTCTGCACCCGCTGTGTGCGCGCCTGCTGGCACATCGAGGGTGCCGGCACCAAGAACGTCGCCGGTCGCGGCGGCAAATCGTATATCATCACCGATCTCAACGAGCCGTGGGGCGACTCCGAGACCTGCACCTCCTGCGCCAAGTGCGTGCTCGCTTGCCCCACCGGGGCGCTGTTCCACAAGGGCGCGACGGCCGGGGAAATGGAGCGCGACCGTTCCAGGCTCGAATACATCGTCAACGCCAGGGAGAAAAAACAATGGATCGTCTAAAAGTAGCCACAGTCTGGTTCGGCGGCTGTTCCGGCTGCCACATGTCGTTCCTCGACCTCGACGAGTTCCTGATCGAGCTCCCGGGCCTGATCGATCTTGTCTACAGCCCGATCATCGACGTCAAGGAATACCCCGAGCACGTCGACCTCTGCCTGATCGAGGGGGCGATCTGCAACGAGGACAACCTTGAGCTCCTCCACAAGATCCGCGCGCGGACGAAGGTGCTCGTGTCGTTCGGCGACTGCGCCGTGACCGGCAACGTCCCCGCGATCCGCAACCAGCTCAGCGCGGACAGCGTGGCGAATGTCCTCCAGTGCGCCTACATCGACAACGCGCAGGAGAACCGCCGTCTCCCGTCGGCCGACGGCATCGTGCCCGCGCTCCTCGCCCGCGTGATGCCCGTGCACGAGGTCGTGGCGGTGGAGCATTACCTGCCCGGTTGCCCGCCGCCGGCCGCCCACATCAAGGCCCTGCTGGTCCAGGTGCTCGCCGGCACCGCGCCCAAACTCACGGGTCCGCAGCTCAAATTCGGCTGAACCTCTACCATGTCCCAGCGCATTGTCATCGACCCTGTAACCCGCATCGAAGGCCACGCGAAGATCAGTGTCTTCGTGGATGACGCCGGCAACGTCACCGGCGCCGAGTTCCATGTCGTCGAGTTCCGCGGTTTTGAGAAATTCTGCGAGGGCCGGCCCTACACGGAAATGCCCGGCATCACGCCGCGCATCTGCGGCATCTGCCCCGTGAGCCACCTGCTCGCTTCCGCCAAGGCCGGCGACGCGATCATGGCCGTGAACATCCCGGTCGCCGCCGACAAGCTCCGTCGTCTCATGAACCTGGGCCAAATTGTGCAAAGCCACGCGCTGAGCTTCTTCCATCTGAGCGCGCCCGATTTCCTGCTCGGCTGGGAATCGCCCCCGGCACAGCGCAATGTTTTCGGGCTGATCGCCTCCCACGCCGACCTCGCGCGCGCCGGCATCCGGCTGCGGCAGTTCGGCCAGGAGATCATCGAGGTGCTCGGCGGGAAGAAAATCCATCCCGCCTGGGCCGTGCCCGGCGGCGTGCGCAGCGCGTTGACGAAGGAGGGCGCGGAAAGGATCCGCACCTGGCTGCCCGAGGCCTTCGCCACCACCCGCACCGCGCTCGACCTGTTCAAGCGCGTGCTCACCACGCACCAGCCCGAGGTGCAGCTCTACGGCAACTTCCCCTCGCTTTTCATGGGCCTGGTCGCCCCGGATGGCGGCTGGGAGCACCACGGCGGCAAGCTGCGCTTCACCGACAGCAGCGGCAGCATCATCGCCGACCAGATCGACCCGAAGGATTATCGCACGGTCATCGGCGAGGCGGTGCAGGATTCCTCCTACCTCAAGTCGCCTTACTATCTCCCGCTCGGACCGACCGAGGGCATGTACCGCGTCGGCCCGCTGGCGCGGCTCAATATCTGCACGCATCTGGGCGTGCCACAGGCCGACGCCGAGCTGATAAACTTCAAGGCGCTCGGCCATGGCGCGGTCACGTCCTCGTTCCTCTACCACTACGCCCGGCTCATCGAGATTCTCGCCTCGCTCGAATGGATCGAGCGCTACCTGGACGACGCGGACCTGTTCAGCCCGGACTTGCGGGCCGACGCCGGCATCAACAGCCTGCACGGGGTGGGGGCGAGCGAGGCGCCGCGCGGCACGCTGTTTCACGATTACACGGTGGACCGCAACGGCCTGCTCCAGAAGGTGAATCTCATCGTCGCCACGGGGCAGAACAATCTCGCGATGAACCGCACCGTCGCACAGATCGCCCGGCATTTCGCCCGCGGACCCGAGATCACCGAGTCCATGCTCAACCGCATCGAGCATGGCATTCGCTGCTACGACCCCTGCCTGAGCTGCTCGACGCACGCCGCCGGCCGCATGGCGCTGCATGTGCGCATGATCGCCCCGGACGGCTGCGTGCTGCACGAGATGAAGCGCTACTGAGTTTATTTCATGACTCCCCCTGCCAACCTCGATTCCGCTTTGCTGGTCATCGGTTACGGCAACACCCTCCGCGGGGACGATGGCGTTGGCCCGCGCGTGGCCGAGGCGGTCGAGGCGATGGCTTTTCCCGGCGTGCGGGTTCACGTCTGCGCGTTGCTCACCCCCGAACTCGCCGAGCAAATCTCGCAAGCCCGCTCGGTTGTGTTCGTGGACGCCGCGGTGGATGCACCAAACGTGGTGCGGCTCCAAAGGATCGAGGCCCGCGAATCACCGCCGGTCATGGTCCACGCCGCTGACCCTCGGACGATGCTGGCGCTGGCCCGCGATGTCTTCGGTCGCGCGCCGCGCGCCTGGTGGCTGACGATTCCGGCCGTTGAACTCGGCTTTGGCGAAGGGCTTTCGCCCGAAGCCCGGCGTGGCTTTGCGGCTGCGGTCGGAACGCTGCGGGCGTTTTGCCGCCGGGGGCGACCGCCCGTTCGCGGGGCTGGCGCCGGTGGCCGCCGCGAGGCGGTTGGCCGGAGCGGGGTGGGCCGGCCATGATGCCCGAGTTCCACGCGCATGCTCTCGGGGCCCCGGAGATGTCCATGGTGATGTTCGGCACTGCGGGCGTCGCCATCCTGCACACGCTCGCGGGTCCGGATCATTTCCTGCCGTTCATCGTCATGGGGCGCGCCCGCCGATGGTCGACAGCGCGAACCGTCCTCTGGACCACGCTGTGCGGGCTGGGTCATGTTGGCAGCTCGGTGTTGCTTGCGCTGCTCGGCGCGGCCTTTGGCAGCGGCCTCGAGCGCATCCTGTATTTCGAGGGGCTCCGCGGCAACCTCGCGGCCTGGGCAATGATCGCCTTCGGCCTAGTCTATCTGGTCTGGGGCCTGAAGAAGGTTTTCAGCGGGCAGGCCCACTCCCGCCTTAACGGTCACGACGGCGGGCAGGTGCATGAGCACCGCCATGCCCTTGACACGCCGCATGCGCACCTGCATGGCGAGACGGAGGGGTTCCGGCTCTCCCCGTGGATTCTCTTTACGATTTTTATCCTCGGCCCCTGCGAGCCGATGATTCCGCTGATAATGTATCCGGCGGCGCAGGGCAGTTGGAGCGATGTCTGGACCGTGGTTCTCACGTTCGGCGCCCTGACGATCGCGTCAATGATCTTGGTCGTGCTGCTCGCCCTGAAAGGCATCAGCCTGCTGCCAACGCGGAGGTTGGAGCGCTTCAACCACGCGCTGGCCGGCGGCACGATTTTAGTCACCGGCTGCGCGATAGGGTTCCTCGGGCTGTAAGCCGTGCCGCGCGAGGAGTTGCCCAAGCGCGAAAAAAGGTTCAGCCTGCCGCTACCCGGTCGTATCCCCAAATTGCTTCGCAAATGGTATTTCGCCGCGAATCCACGCAGCAGGCCGAAGCACGTTGGGGTGAACGCGCTCCACCTTTCAATGCCTCGTCCGGGCTCAGGCCGTCCGGAAGCTCCGCCATTTCTCCAGCGGGATCAGGGCCAGGGCAATGATCAGCACCTGGCTGGCGACAAAGGAGATGAGCCAGTAGAAGGCGGCGTCCATGAAGCCATAGCTGTGCAGGCCGACGCCGAGCATGTTGACCCCGAACCAGCTCCAGCTGGTCACCACGTTGCCGAAGATCGCCAGGGCCATGAGGCCGCGTTGCTTGACCAGGCCGCCCCAGCGGCAGTGCAGGATGACGGCGTTCCAGATCACGATGAGCAGCGCGCCGTTCTCCTTCGGGTCCCAGCCCCAGAAGCGGCCCCAGGACTGGTCGGCCCAGATGCCGCCGAGGACGGTGCCCACGAGGCTGAACAGCGTGGCGAAGCAGACGATGCCGTAGACCATGCGGGCGAGGGCGTCGGCCGTGGCCTTGTCGAGCGTGCGGGTGAAGAGGCCGCGCAGGATGTAGATCAGCGCGAGGAAGCCGGCCAGGAACGTGGCCGAGTAGCCGATGGTGATCATCACCACATGCGTCGCCAACCAGAAGTTGGAATCCAACACGGCGCGCATCATCTCCATGGTGTCGCCGCTGAGCGAGAGGTGGTGGGCGATCAGGAGCGTGGCGAAACCGATGAGGCCGCCGGCGACGCTGCCGATGGCGTTGCGGAAGAATTTCTCCAGGAAGAGGCAGAGCAGCACGGCGCCCCAGCCGACGAAGAGGGCCGAGGAGTAGAGGTTGGTGACCGGCGGGCGGCCCTCCAGCCACATACGCGCGATGATGCCGACGCTGGTGGTGACGAAGGCCAGGGTGAGGAGCCAGAACGCGGCCCGGCCGAGTTCCTGCGGCCACTTGAGCCAGGAGACGATCGCCAGCAGGAAGGCCCAAACGTAGAGCGTCATGCTGCTGTAGAATGGGCCGGCGGCGTTGAAGCGGGACTCGATGTCGCTCTTGCGCATGGCTTCCGGGTAGCGCGGCTCCAGCTCGCTGTGCAGCGTGCCGACGATGCGATTGAAGGTGGTGGTGTCGCCGCTGCGCCAGGCCTGGCCGAGCCGGGCGTATTCGAGCACCGTGGGATCAATCCGGCCCGTGCCGAAGGATTCCATCAGGGTGCTGCCGGTCAGCCGCCAGTTGGTCGGGTCGGTATCGCCCGCCGGCGGTGGCACGAGGCGGAGGTGGCCCAGCTGCTCCATGTAGGCGATGCGGTCGGCCATCTCCCGCATGACCTTGACGGCGTCGGCGTTGTGCGGCTCGCCCTTCTGCTTGGCCAGCACGGCGGCGACGCCGGCCGGCAGGGCCTTCTCGAACAGTTCGAGTTCCTTGAGGAAGTCCTTGGACTCGGCCATCTGGACGGACAGCCGGAGCTGGAGGTAGAGGATGACGCGATTGCGGACCGCGATGACCTGCTTTTGGAACGGCGTGCGCAACTGCGCCTCGACGGGCTCGGCCAGGCGGCCCTGGCGGTCGAGTTCGGGCAGCTTGGTGCGCAGCTGTTCATAGGAGAAACGGGACTTGGTGGAGGGGAGGAAACCAAGCACGGCCAGCGTGCGCTTGGCCGCGCTGTCGTAGGTGATGCGGATGTCGGCCTCCCCGAGGCCGAGGAGCGAAAGCACCTCGGGCGAGTCGATCTTGATGATCGGGAAGGTATCGGCCTTCGCCGCATCGAAGAATACGGTGGCCAGCCACTCCGCCGGGGTGTTGACGAACGGGGCGCTGATCTCGGGCGTACTGACGCGCTGGCGGCCCTGCAGGGAAAGCAGCGAGGTCCGTGCCACGGTGTCGAGGGGCTTGATGCGGCCGTTGACCAGCACGGGCACGCGTCCAAAGCCTGCGAGATCGAAGGCGGTCGGGTTTTTCTCCGGCCGCAGGGTGGAGAGCAGGTAGGCTGCGCCGAGGACGAGGACGAGGAGGGGGAGGTGCTTTTTCATTGGGCGGCGGCGGTGCGCTTGCGGATGAAACCGAGGAGGGAGTAGCTGAACTGCCAGGTGAGCCCGATGCCCATGACAATGCAGGCGATATAGGGCAGCAGCCAGCCGGGGTTTTGGACGACTTGGAAGGCGGACATGCGCGTCGCCGCATTCATCTGGTATTGGTAGAAGGTGAGACCGCCATGGCGCAACGGGTTGTTCATGAAGATCACGACCTCGCGGTCTTCGTGGCCGGCCTCGTCCTTGAGCCGGACGCGGCTGGCGAAGTTCTTCGGGATCTCCGTGCCGGGATAGTTCTCATGCGTCACCTGGAGCAGGTTGATGGAGAAGGGTTGGTAGTGGCGCTTGAGCCGGA
>JANMTJ010000314.1:0-3344 GCA_031390295.1 Oleiharenicola sp. | reverse complement strand
GTTAGACCGCGCACATTCATAAGTTAAGTGCAACAACAGGCCCCTTAACGAATGCGGTGACCTGTGGACCCGGTAGACTTCAGTTCTCCTCCAAGAGAATGAAGACGCCCATGTATCCCCAGATCACCGCCATCGAAAGATACACGCTCGGCACCCTTCGTCGACTCGGCTACACCGCGGCCGCCATTGCCCGGATCCTGGGCCGGCACCGGAGCACGATTGGCCGCGAGGTGCGCCGCAATGCGACCCGCTTCGACGGCAGCTACCGGCCACAGCTCGCGAATTGGTACGCCTGCAGTCGCCGGTCCCTTTCCCGGCGGAATCAGCGATTCACCGCTGCCGATTGGGTCACGGTCCAGGCACGGTTGCGTGAGAAATGGAGTCCGGAGCAGGTCAGCGGGCGGCTGCGGACCGAGCACCGGCTCCTGATCAGCCACGAAACGATCTACCGCCACATCTGGGCCGACAAGCGCGCGGGCGGGACCCTGCACACCCACCTGCGCGGCGCCCGCAAGAAATGCCGAAAGCGGTACGGCCACTACGACAGCCGCGGGCGCCTCGCGGGGAAACGGATGATCGGCGAGCGCCCGGCGATCGTCGAAGCCCGCAGCCGGATCGGCGATTGGGAAGCCGACACCATCCTCGGCGCGACCAGCGATTCCCATTGCTTGCTGAGCCTGGTCGAGCGGAAGACGGGCTACCTCGTGCTCGGCAAGCTGCGGAGCCGCACCACCGCCGAAGTCACCCGGTGCGCCATTCCTCTGATCCAGCACCAAGCGCACACGGTCCACACCATCACCAGCGACAACGGGACCGAGTTCCACGGCTACGCGGCGCTCGAGGCAGCGACTGAGGCCGCCTTCTACTTCGCCACCCCGCACCATGCCTGGGAGCGGGGCACCAACGAAAACACCAACGGCCTGGTCCGCCAGTACACCCCGAAGCGCCAAAGCATGGCGCGCCTCACCCAGGAGGACTGCAACACCATTGCTCGCCGGCTCAACCACCGACCGCGCAAGCGGCTCGGGTATCGTACCCCGGAGGAATGCTATGCTCGATGAACCCCGGCGGAAGACACGCTATCGAGGAGAACGTTGCACTTCAAAGTTGACTCTAAACAGCCTCTCCGCCTGCCGTCAGCCAGTAAAGCGCACCTCACCGCGCGGGCATTGAATGGTCAACGAGGCACTGCGCAGGGTTCCTGACCGTACGATGATCGGGAGCCCTAGCGCACGGACCAAGTCGTTCAGGCGCGTCGGGTCAGGCTCTGTGATCAGGAACTCGGTCAGGCTGCAGCCGGACGGTGATGTCGTGCTGGGGTGCGCTACCTCCTTGCCCCACTCGATGAAAAAGGGGGTGAACGGTGACTCGTCTTCGAGTACGCCGGCTGTGCGCCAGGTCAGGAGGCCGCCGTCTGGTCGCCGCCGAGACCCCGGCCTTGAATCGGTTACGGGCACGCCCCCGGCCAGTAAGCGCTCTCGCAGCGTGGTAATGTCTGCGGTGCGAACCGCCCAACCGACTAAAAGCAGCGGTTCCGCCGGCCCGCTGTCGACTACGGGGGCGAGGAGCTCTAGGTACCGTCCGTGGCCGAGGCTGATCAAGGCGTTCTGAGTGCCGGCTCCGGGATGTTGCCCGCCCACAGCCGGTGTAACGCCAGTGAGACGCGCAAACGCGGCGGCTCCTTTGGGCAATGAACCTGTATACAGGATGATGTGGTCCAACCCGACTGGTGGGCTCACCTGCGCGGCTAGGCGACTCGCTCCCAGCACGATCGTGGCAACTAGCAAACCGGGTTCGCAGGAGCGGAGCCGGCGCATAAAACCTCCGATAGTTCCGATAGTAACGCAGGCAGCCTAACGGATTGCGCTTCAGCAGCGAGCCCCTGCGGAGGCCGCCGCCGATCCCGGTCCATAAGATATCCAGCGGCGGCCGACGCGTTTAGGGGCTCGTCTGCTGCAAGCGCGGGTTATACCGCACCGCCGTGGGCGATCATCGGTGCTCGGGGTACGGGGTGACATGCGCAAACGCAAACACCTTTCCGATGCGCACCATATCGCGAGTGTTCCGCGTGACGAGTGTCGCGCCATTCTCTCGACACGAGTACGCCAGGAGGATGTCGAGTGCGAAGCTCCGACTCACCTGACGAAGCTGGAGTCCGTCCGTCGTGCGCAACGTGGCCAGCGCCAGGCCGAGGGCATCCCACGCCAACTTGCTGGGTGTCAACACGCGGCCCCGGCGAACGAAAGGGCCCAAAACGAGGGACTCCAGTCCCCCTCGCTCCTCCTCGGACCGCACGCTGGCGCGCAACTCCACGGCGACGACGCTACTGAGATACAGCCCCGGGGCGGCCCACGCCGTAAAGCGTTGGAGGGCGGTAAGGGTGACAGGCTCCGCCGCAGCATCGATGTAGCAATTGGAATCCAGTACGAACTTCTGCACCTACGCGCCGCGCTCGAATCGCAGCCCCGCGAGCGCCTTTGTACCCGCCAGGAGCTCGTCCCGAAAGGCGACCAGGTCCAGGGCGAGTTCGACGGTTTCTCGTTCTGTGTCCGTCCCAAGGAGGGTCTGGGCCCGTCGTAGGGCCTTGGGGTCGAGCCAGAACTCCTTCCGCTCCTTGCCCTTCCGGGTCGGGCGGCGGGAGCGAGGGGAAGACGGAGTGGCCATGGCAGAGTCCAGGAGGAGGCGTACGGACGAATCTATACTATCGTACGTATAATGCGAGCTCGGTGGGAAGCCGTGCGGTATAACTATTAAATGGACTGCATTACCCTAGCCCCCGCGGCTGCCCGTCGCAATCCCGGCAGTCATATCACGTGTTCCGCCGCCGACCCGGCCTTCCTGGCAGGAAGTCCGCCGAGCTCTGCACGCCGAGACCACCCCGGTTGAGGACGTGGGTATAGATCATCGTCGTGCTCACGTCCCGGTGTCCCAGCAGCTCCTGAACCGTCCGGATGTCATACCCGGCTTCGAGCAGATGGGTTGCAAATGAACGCCGTAGCGTATGACAACTCGCCCGCGTGGTCACCCCAGACCGGCGCACAGCCCCAGCCATCTCCCGCTGCATCGCCGTCTGGTGCAAATGATGTCGGCGCTCCTGCCCGCCCCCCGCCTCCCGGTAGCGCCACGACGCCGGAAAGACCCATTGCCAGCCCCACTCTTGCGCCGCCCGTCACCCGATCCTTCTGACCCTTGCCCCGACGAACCACAACCTCACCTCGTTCGAAATCGAGATCCTTGACCCGGAGCGTCACTGCCTCGGTGAGCCGAAGCCCACTGCCATACAGCACCGTGCCCACCAGGCGATACACCCCCGCCAGCTCCTCCAGCACCCGGCCGACCTCGGC
>JANMTJ010000305.1:0-23698 GCA_031390295.1 Oleiharenicola sp. | reverse complement strand
GCCGGCTCAGCGCGACTTCGTCGCCAGCGGCTGCGGCGAGCGCAGCCACCCCAGCAGCTGTCCCCCGGTGACGAAGCGCACCTCGGGCTTGCTGAGGGCGTACACGATGAACGCCTCCATCGCCTGGCGGCGGCCGGGCTGGTCCGCCGGATAAAGCGCCGTGTGGCCGCCGACCATGAAGGGCGCCCGGTTGCCCGCGAGGCGCAGGTCGAGCGTGTGCTTCAGGATGGCGAGGAACTCCGGGCCGTCACATTTCGCCGCTTCCAATACATTCCAATCGAGACCGGTGATCTTGTCCGCGGGCTCGCCGGAACCGCTGCCGTAGGCCGTCTTCAGGTTGGCCCCGATGCGGGCGCGCAGGCCGGGCGTCGCGCCGTAGCGGGCGCAATCCTCGTCGGCCGGTACCATGAACACATGGATCGGGATTTCCCACAGGCCGGGGTGGGTGCCCACGCGCTTGGGGGAGTCGGGCGCAAATGACGCCGCGTTGCCCGGGCTCCCGTGATCAAGCGTGTAAGGCCAGAGGAAGTTGGTGCCGTCCTGCCCGGCCTGATCCCCTTCCTCGATCGAGGTGTCGTAAACCTGCTGCTCGGCCACCGCTGCGGTGAACGTCGCCTCGTTATACTCCAGGAACGGCGTGCGAAAACCGATCACCCCGGCCGCCGGGATGCCGGCGTCGGCAAAGGTTTTTTCGCAGGCCGCCATCTCGGCGCGCCATTGCGCCACCGTGAACGGGGTGCCGTGCTCGTGGTTTTGCGTGTGGTTGCCAATCTCGTGGCCCTCGGCGAGCGCGCGCCGGTGGATCGCCACCAGCGATTGGTCGTTCCAGTATTTGCCGTTGCTGTAGAAAATCGCGCGCACCGGTCCGCGGTCAAACGTGCCGGCCCGGC
Source organism: Oleiharenicola sp. (assembly GCA_031390295.1). Lineage (GTDB taxonomy): Bacteria > Verrucomicrobiota > Verrucomicrobiia > Opitutales > Opitutaceae > Lacunisphaera. The sequence goes on along the minus strand of JANMTJ010000305.1, from coordinate 22,808 downwards.
CGAAGCCGGCGGCGTTGCGCCGGTCTTTCAGGCAATCCACCAACCACGTCATCGGTCCCGTGTCCGGGTTGTCGTCGAAACCCAGCAGCACGAACTGCGGTACCTGGGCGGACGCGAGGCCGCCCGGAGGTTGCGCCGCGGCGGGCAGCCGGTCGGCCAGAAGTTGCGGAACAAGCATGGGGGTGAGCAGCAGGGCCAGGTGACGTGGTTTCACCGGAACAGCCAAAGCGATTTTTCCCCTCCGGCGCAAACCCCATGTGCCATGGCGCGGCCTTGCTTTTCCCCCCGCGCCTCTTCTGATGACTGCGCCCCGCAATCCCGCCCGACTCCCACTCCATGAGCGCTTCCGCCCCTGCCATCCGCAATCCTTGGTTCTGGGTTCCCAGCTCCTATCTTTCCGAAGGCATTCCCTTCGCCCTCGTGATCTGGGTCGCGGGCACGATGTTCAAGGATCTCGGCCACACCGACGGCCAGATCACCCTCGCCACGGCGAGCATCGGCATTGCCTGGTCCCTGAAACCGCTGTGGGCCGCCTTCCTCGACATGTACCGGACGAAGAAATTCTTCGTCCTCGCCATGGAACTGCTCATGGCCGGCCTGCTGTGCGGCATCGCCGTGGCCCTGCCCCTGCCCAATTACTTCCAGATTGTGATCGCGGTCCTCTGGGTGATGGCGTTCGCCTCGGCGACGCAGGACATCTGCGTGGATGGCATTTACATCACCACCCTCGACGAGAAGAAACAGGCCGCCTACATCGGGGTCCAGGGTGTGTTCTGGAACGTCGGCCGCCTGTTCGGCACCGCGGTGATCGTGTGGGCCGCCGGTTCGCTCAAGGAAGACCACGGCATGTCGGCCACTGCCGCGTGGGGCTGGTCGCTCAGCCTGGCCGGCGTCACGCTGGTCGGCCTCGCCGCCTACCACTGGTTCATCCTCCCCACCGGCTCTATCGTCGAACGGCCGAAGAACTTCGGCGAGATCAGCCGCACGTTTTTCGACTCCTGGGTGGACTTCTTCAAGAAGGAGAAGCTCTGGGGCATGCTCGTGTTCGTCTTTCTCTACCGCAGCTCGGAGGGCCTGCTGCTGATCGAGGGACCGCTGTTTCTCCAGGCTTCTCCCGAGCTGGGCGGCATCGGCCTGACCTTGAAACAAAAGGGGGTCATCGACGGGACGATCAGCACATTTGTCAGCCTCGGCGCCGGTCTGCTCGGCGGAGCCTTCATGGCAAAGTTCGGGCTGAAAAGAAACACCCTCATCTTCATGGCGCTGTGTCTGAACGTTCCCCACATCACCTTCGTGATCATGTCCCAGCTGGCTGGGCCCGGGCACACGATGTCGCTGTGGACCATCGGCACGCTCGTGACCATCGAGAAGTTCGGCTACAGCTTTGGCTTCGTCGCGAACATGCTTTACATGATGCAGCAGATCTCGCCCGGCAAATATCACATGACGCACTACGCGTATTGCACGGCGCTGATGAACATCATGCTCGTGCCGACGCAGATGATCAGCGGTCCGCTGGCCGACCACTTTGGCTACAAGACCTACTTCATCATCGTGATGTTTGCCGCCATCCCCTCCCTGCTGGCGGCGTGGTATGCGCCCTTCCCGCGCAAGGTGGACAAGCACGAGTGAGTCCGGCGGCGCCGGTCATTTGGCCTCGGCCGGCGCCGGAACGCGGTGCCGCAGAATCTCCTTGGCGGCGCCCGGTTCGACCCTGAAGTGCACTTCCTTGCCCGTGTTTTCACCCAGGTAGTCGATGCACGAGGAGGCGAGCGCCGGCAGAAAGGGCGCCAGTTCCTTTTTGGGGTCCACGATGGAGGCGCGGATGTTCCACAACTCCTCGCCGGACCGGGCCGGGACCCCGGGGCGGGCGGGGTCGGGCACGCTCACCGCTTCCCGGGCGGTGAGCTCGATGAATTTGTCGTACACGACCACCGCCTTGGAGTTGGTGGCCGGGGCGACAAAGGGCCCGAGGAGCAGGTCGGTGTTGCGCTCGGTGACAATCTTGATGTGTCCGTGCCCCACCCCGTATTCGTAGTTGATAATCATGTCCGGGGTCACACTGGACGGCGCTTCGTACAGGCCCCGCGCGGCCAGCGCGTCCTTGATCGTGGCGGTGGCCTGGGCCTGAAGTTCGACATCCACCCCGCCGCTGGGATCAAGGACTTCGAGCCGGTAAGATTGGCCGACCTGTTTCTGCGAATTGCTGATCGCATCGACCGTCACCTCATGGACCGTCTGGCACCCGGCGCCCAGCAGGGCCGCCAGCGAACCGAGGAGGCACCAAAGGCGCCGGGCCGGCGCAAAGGCCCGGCCGTCCTCCCCGCAATAAAGCGGAGCGAAAAAATCCGCCTGGGGGCGCAACCGGGCGTTTTTCACATGCCTTTCTTGATGAACTTCACGGCCTCGTCGTTCTCGCTGACATCCACGGCTTTTTCCTGCTTCGTGTTCGTCCCGATATAATCCGCGGTGGCCGAGGCCAGGATCGGCATGTATTTTCTCAGTTCATTGCTTTGATCCTCGGCCGACACATTGACGCTCCAGACCTCGGGGGGCGGGCGGCCCTCCGTCGCCTCCCGGTTTTCGCGGGCCGAAACCTTAAGGTATTTCTCGTAAACAATGATCGGCTCAACCTCCTCCCGCCATCCGACGATTTTTTGGAACTGCGTACCCGGGACACGGATCACTTTGTCTTTCACGACCCCACTGGTGCTGCGCACGGACACGATCTCCATCTGCGACGGCCCTTGCTGGAGGACGATGATGGGGGCGGTCACCGTTTCATACTTCATGCGCGGCGATTCCATGCCGTAATCAATCTCGATGATCACGTCCGCGGTCTCGGCCGAAGGGGCCTCATACATGCCCTTGCCGGATAGCGCGGTCTTGACGTAATCAGACACCTCGCGGTAGCGCAAATTGTCCTCCGGGATGTTTGGGTTGTGCGACCGGACCCGGTAGGACTGGGGCGCCTTGGCCAGCGGGGTGGCCTGGGCGGTTTGGGCCGTCTGACTGATGGCATCCACCTGCAGGACATAGGTGGTCGTGTTGCACCCGGCCAGCAGGACCAGGGCTCCGGCCAGCAGGGTCCCGGCGCGATACGGTGGCGTGGGCATCGACAACATGAGGCGGATAAGTTGGTTCGGTGGCGGGCCGCCGGCGGGACTACATGCCCTTCTTGATGAATTTAACGACCTCGTCATTTTCATCGATGGTGACGGGCTTTGATTCCTTGGTGTTGGTGCCGATATAATCGGCGGTGGCCGAAGCCAGGATCGGGATGTATTTTCTCAGCTCCTGGCTCTTGTCCTCGGCCGATACATTCACGCTCCAGACCTCGGCGGGGGCCCGGCCCTCGCTGGTCTCCTTGTTCTCCCTGGCCGACACCTTCAGAAATTTCTCGTAGACGATCACGGGGATAACTTCCTCCCGGACCCCGATAAATTCGGTGCGGCCGGGAACATAGACCTGCACATCCACAAAGACCACCTCGGTGCTGCCATCGGGTCTCCGGATGAGCCGCTCCTCCCGCTTGGTTTCATACGAACCGCCGGTCTGCATGACGATGGGCGTGCTCATGGTCTCAAACTTCACCCGCGGTGCATCCATGCCGTAGTCGATGTCAATGACCACGTCGGCGTTTTCCGGTCGCGGTGATTCATACATGCCCTTGCCCGAGAGCGCCGTCTTCACGTAATCAGACACCTCCTTGTAGCGCAGGCTGCTTTCGTCGAGCTTCATGTTCCTGGAGCGGATGTGGTAGGACTGGGGTGCCGCCGCGGCCGCCACCCCGGTCTCCGTCGGTTTGGCAATGGCATCGACCTGCACGGTGTAGGTGGTGGTGGAACAACCCGCGAAGAAAGCAAAGGGAGCGGCCAGGGCGGCTCCCGCAAGGGGGCGGAGCATTGCGTGGATTTTCATGGCCTGTCTCCGGGGTGGTTGTCGAGGGTTGCCAGGATGCGCCGTGGATTTGGGTTGGGTCAGGGCCGGGCGGCCGCCGGCGTGGCACCGGTGCTGTCGCCCGTGGATTTATCCGGGTTGCCACCCTTCAGGCGGGCCAGCTCTTCCTCGAGCCGGGCGATTTCCGCCTCGGTGGAGAGCAGTTTCTCCTGGGCTTCGTCCAGCGATTTCTTTTTGGACAGCGCGGTGTTTCGCTCCTCGCGCAGCCTGGCCAGCCGCGAGGTCGCGTTGTCGACCTTTTGCTTCGCCTCGTTCAGTTCCAGGTCGGAAATTTGGAATCCCTGGGCGATGGCCAGTTCCTCGTCTAGCTCGGCCTTGGCCTTGGCTTCCTCGCCGCGCTTTTTCGCGAGCTCCTGCTGGTAGGCGCGCTCCTGGGCCAGACGGTCCTGCTCCTTGCGCTCCTTGATTTCCTGGGTGAGGCCAATGACGCCGCCGATGATTGCCCCGGCCGCAGCCCCGGCGAGCAAGCCCTGGGTGGTGTTGCCTCCGGTCGCGCCGCTAGCCAGACCGCCCACCACCGCGCCGGCCCCGAGCCCCGTGCCCGCGCCGGAAACGGTCTTGGATGGCGCGACCTGGCAGCCGGTCGCGAAGAAGACCGCGAAAACGCTGGTGAGTTGAACCGCCCGGAAGGCGCGGGGATGGCGGCGGAAAATTCTCATGGTTGAAGTCGTGGTGACTGTGGCTAGGCTGACTCCCTGTGCTGAAGCTTAGGATGAATCTGGTGATTATCAACTCGCCAATTTCATTGGTGGCTTACAGCTTTCCCGCCGTCTGTCACCCCGCCACGCCTGTTTAAGCCCAGCGGTCCGCGCCGCCAAACACTGACGCAACATGCTTCCAAAAAAAGGGTTCCTTTCCCTGGACTTCCTGGTGCCGAATCTCGCCCTGGTGGTCGCGTTTGTGAGCATCGTGATATTCTACACCACGACCGTCCGGCCGCGAGCGGCCGAGTTGCTGCTCGAGAGCCGTGTCAAGGCCGCGCAGTCCGCCGGCAAGTCCGCCTCGATGGACCAGCATCAGCGCCATGTTTTCCTCATCATCAAGGACGAGGAACCCATGTTCGAGCTCATCTTCTGCTTCTGGGGCACGATGGTGCTGGCCTACAAGATGGTGCGGGTCACGCGCGAGCGCCGGCTGCTCAAGCATGATTTCATCCAGGTTCAGGAGGGGGAGCGGATCATCCCCGAGGACGCGCTGGACCGCTACAAGGAGCTGAAGGTCGTGATCGAGCGGACGCCGCAGTGGCGCGACCGCCTGCTGCCCGACTGCCTGCTGGCCGCCCTGCAGCGTTTTCACGCGAGCAACTCGATCCAGGACGCAGCCACCGCGGTGAAGGATCGTGCTGACATCGCCGCCGACTCGCTGGATTCCTCGCTGTCACTTATCCGCTACATCGCCTGGGCGATCCCCGCCATCGGCTTCGTCGGCACGGTGCGCGGCATCGGTCACGCGCTTTCCTTCGCCGAGGAGGCGATCAAAGGAAATCTTGGCGCCGTGACGCAAAACCTGGGGCTCGCTTTTAATTCCACTTTTGTCGGCCTCATCCTTTGCGTTTTTCTGATGTATTTGCTGCACATTGTACAATCGAGCCAGGAGGAGCTGATCATCGACATCCGGCATTATTGCCGCGACAAACTCATCGATGTCATGAAGGTGCCGGCCCGAGAGCGCGAAGAACTCCCCCATTCCGTAATCTAAGACCATGACGGCCATCGGCCTTGAACTGTGTGATGTCAGCGTGCAGGCCGCCCAGAGCGACGGGGGGCCGGCCATCCGCCCGCTGGCGGCCCCCGGCGGCTCCACCGCCCTGCTCAGCTGGCCGGCCTTTGTCGCCCGCGAGGGAAATGATTTCATCTACGGCCGGGCGGCCGAGGGCATCTGGCATGTGCACCCGCGCAACGTCTGTCACAACTTCCTCGACCACCTGTCGCGGGAGTCCTCGCCGCTGGCGTTCGACGGCAAGTTCCTGTCCTATTCCCAGCTGGGTTATTTCTTCCTGCGCGACTACGGCCGGCAGTGCTTTGCCACCCTGCCGGACAAGATCGTCCTCGCCGTGCCCGGCACCTACCTGAAGGACGCCGCCACCGAGGACGAGAAGGTCGGGCTGCTCCTCGGCATGGCCCGGGAGCTCAAGTGGCCGCTGGCCGGGGTGGTGGACATGGCCTGTGCCGCCTTGTGCGATCCGAGCCTGCCCGGGGCGCACGCGTCCTGGCCGATCCTGGTGCTGGACGTCCACCTCGACAATGCCGAGCTCAGTCTGTTTGAAACTGGCGCCCAGCTCAAGAGGGTGGATTTCCTCCAGCTGCCCCAGTCGGGTTTTGCACAGTTGCTAAAACAGGTGGTGACCGCGATGGGCAACCGCTTCCTGCGACACACCGCCTTCGACATTCTCGCCGACGGCCGGCTGGAGCAGGCGTTTTACGGCCAGGTGAAGGATTTTGCCTTCGGCCCCATGCCGGAATTTCACTTCCAGATCAACACCGCCAAGCGCGCCTATGAGATGACCGCGACCCGCGAACTGCTCCTGGCCGATGCCCAGCCCTTTGTCGCCACGCTGACGGCGGCCGTGACCGCCCTGTTGCGCAAACATTCCACCGATGTCCATGCCTGCACCCTCGCGCTTACCGTGCGCGCTTCCGCCATTCCCGGCCTGGAGGCGCGGTTCCGGCAGGCGGGGCTTCACCATCTATTGCGGCTGCCGCGCGCCGCCGCCGCGCAGGGAGCGGCCCGCCTCGCCGCGGATTTGCCTGTGCCGGCCGACGTTTCCGACGTGCCCGTGCTGACCGCCGTGGCGCTGGAGCAGGCCAACCTTCGCCGGGGAGCCCTCTGGGAAATGCGGCTGCAACGGGCGACAATCTCCGGCCTCCGGTCGGTCCCCACCCATGTCATCATCGACGGCATCGGCCATCCCCTGCTCGGCAACGGCACGGTGAAGATCGGTTCCCCCGGCCTCCCCAATCTCGACGTGGCTCTGCCGGCGCCGTTCAAGGCCGCCCCGGACTGCCTCGTGCAGCTGATCCGGGCCGAGGGGCGTCTCTGGCTCGACGAGGCCCGGGCAAATGTCACCGGCACCGTTTTCCTGGATACCTCCGGCCGGCTGCCGGTCGAGGCCGGTGACCGCATGGTCGTGCGGGTGGGTGAGATCGGGACCGAGCTGCTTTTTGCCACCTGCCGGACCGGGCGCGACGCCGGCGCCCATAGCTAATCCCGGCGCACCATGTCCGGCGGCATCAGCAGCAGGCGGCGCGAGACGGAGGTGTTCAGCCTGGCGTTTCTCGACTGCATTTGCTGCGGCTTCGGCGCTGTGCTGCTGATTTTCATCCTCACCGTGAGCCAGCAGAAATCGCGCGATACCGAAAGCCTGGAGTCGGTTGAGGAACGGGTGCGCCAATTGGCGGCAACCGTGCACGCCAGCCAGGCCGAGATCGCCCAGCTGGAGCAGTTGCTCGGCGCCACGCAAAGTGAGCTGGATCAGCTCAAGACCCTGCACACCGGCGAACAGGTGAATCTCACGAACCGCCAGAAGGAACTGTTGCTGCTCCTCCAGCAGACCGGCGCCCTCAAGGATGCCCTCGACAGCCTCCTCGGCAAAAAGAAAGCCCTGCCCACCGAGGAAAACCAGCCGTTGCCCATCCCCAACGAGGATCGCCGGCAATACCTCACCGGGGTCAAATTCGAGGGTTCGCATGTGCTTTTTCTCGTGCGGGTTTCGGGCAGCATGCTGGGCGACACGATCCAAGACGCCGTCGCCCTCCTTGATGAACCTGAGTTCAAGAGGCGGGAGTCGGCCAAGTGGCAGCGAGTGGTGAAGTCCCTGGAGTGGATGCTTGCCAACCTGGGACCGGAGGCCAGTTTCCAGGTCCTGCTCTTCAACGATGAAACCACGCCGTTGCTGCCCTCGCGGGGTGATGCGTGGATCGCGCGCACCGACCGGCAGGGCCTGCAGGATGTCCTCACCAAGCTGCACACCATCGTGCCGGGCGGATCCGCCAACCTGGAGCGCGCCTTCACCCACGTGCGCTATATGCAGACCCTGCCGGACTCCATCATCCTTCTGACCGACGGCCTGCCCACGACCAGCGACACTTCGCCGAACAACGGCACCACAGATGACGCGACCCGGATGCAATACCTGCGGCACGCCGTGCGGCAGCTGCCGCCGCGCATCCCGATCAGCACGATCCTCTTTCCGCTGGATGGCGACCCGGGCACCGCCGCGCTCTTTTGGGAGCTCGCGATCGACACGCGTGGCGCCCTCGTGAGTCCCTCCGCCAGCTGGCCCGACACATGATCCGCCGCCGCCCCACCCAGATTTTCAGCCTGGCCTTCCTCGACTGCATTTGCTGCGGGTTCGGGGCCATCATCCTGCTTTTCGTGCTGACCGTGGACAAGCAGGACAAGGCCACCCTGGAGGCGCGCGACAAGCTCCGGGCCATGGCCGCAAGTTACGTCGCCACCCTGGCCGAGTTGCAGCAACGCAAGGGTGATCTTGAGAGCGGCAGCAATGACGCGGCCAAGCTCGTGCTGGATGCCCAAAAACTCCAGGACAACCTGAAGGGGCTGCTCGACGACCTCGCAAACAAGATCCAGTATGAGAAGCAGGGGCACAAGGCGCTGGTCGCGGACGTGGATGAACTGAAAAAGGACATCGCCGCGCGGCAGAAAAAATCCGCGATCATCCTCAAGGACGTCCAGCCCACCCCCCTGGGTCTGCCGGCAGCCAGCAACTATATCGTATTCATCATCGACAGCTCCGGCAGCATGCGCGACGCCAACACGGAACGCCTCTGGCCGATCGTGTACAAGAAGTTTGAGGAGGTGCTCGATTCCTATCCCCAACTCGAGGGCATGCAGTTCATGGATGCCGACGGTCGCTTCTTTCTGGGCAACCGCGCCGCGGAACAGCAATGGCTGCCCGATACCCCGGAAAACCGGCAGGCCATGAAGCAGGCTATCAATAACTACGATGTCTTCAGCAACAGCAACCCGGTGCCCGGCATCGTGCGGGCCTTGCGCACGCTCTATCAGCCGACCAACGAAAAAATGACCATGACCATTTTCATCCTGGGCGATGAATTCACCGGCACCGCCGACGCCGTGATGAAGCGCATGGACGAGCTCAACCCGAAGGACGAGAATGGGAAGCGCAAGGTGGTGATCAATGCGGTCGGTTTTCCGACCGCCATCCGCATGGGCTTCTCGATGGGCAACACCGGGGTGAAATACGCCAACCTGATGCGCGAAATAACCTATCAGCACGGCGGCGCCTTCATCGCCCTGCGGGAAGTCGAGGAGTAGGGGCGGGCCTAGATCCCGAGAATCCACTTCAGCAGCTGAACGATGTTCATGCTGCTCCCCTGCTCTTGTTTCTTCTGCTGCTGTTGCTGCTGTTGGCTCGACTGGCCGGGCAAGCCCTGTCCGCCGCCGCCTTGGCTGCTCGATTGGCTGCTGCTGCTCTGACTCGACTGACTGCTGCTGTTCTGGCCTTGCTGGCTGCTTTGGCTGCGCGACTGCTGGCTGCTGTTGCCGCCGCCACTGGAACTGCTCTGGCTGGCGGAGCTCAGCTGCTCGCCCTGCGGCTGACCCTGTTGACCCTGTTGACCCTGTTGGCCTTGTTGGCCTTGGCTCCCCTGTTGCCGGCTGTTCCTCTGCAACCGGCTGTTTTGCCGGCCCTGTTGCCCCTGCTGACCGCCCTGTTGGCCGCTTCCCTCACCCTGCTGGCCTTGGCCGCCTTGTTGCTGGCTGCTTTTGCTGCCTTGGCCTTGCTTGCCGCCTTGGCCGCCCGAGGTGCCAACGCCCTGGGGCATGCCGGGCGAGGGTGTCCCCTGTTGTCCGTCTTCCACGCCGTCTCCATCCATGTCGGAATCCTGCCCATTGGAGACGCCGTCACCGTCCATGTCGCTGTCTTCGGCATTGGGCGCGCCGTCCCCGTCAATATCTCCGTCCCGGTGGTTCGAAATGCCGTCGCCATCAGTATCCGCCCCACCCCCTGACTCGCCGCCATCGCCGCTCATATCATCGCCACCCCCGTTGTACCGGCCCGGATTGCGATCTTCGCTGTTGCCAATGCCGTCACCGTCCATGTCGGAATCCTGTCCGTTGGCGATGCCATCACCATCCATGTCGGGATCCTGCCCGTTGGGCATGCCGTCACCATCCATGTCGCTGTCCATGCTGTTGGGCCGGCCGTCGCCATCCATGTCACCGTCTTCCGCGTTGCCGACGCCGTCCCCGTCCATGTCGGAATCCTGCGCGTTGGCGACGCCATCACCGTCCATGTCGGGATCCTGCCAGTTGTGAATGCCGTCGCCGTCCATGTCGTCGTCCTTGAAGTCGGGAATCCCGTCACCATCCTGGTCTCCTGTCCCTCCCAGTAATTTGCCGTCTTCGTCGGTGTCGTTGTCGCCCCGTTGCGCTCCGCCGCCGCCCCCGGGGCCCTGGCGTCCGTAGACGCCGGAATACGTGAACTTCACAATGTCCACGGTGCTGGCGGCCAGCGCGGGACGCTTCCGAATGACCTCCTCCCGCACCGCGTCGAGGTCCCAGCTTTTTTGGTTGGCGGCCTCGCGATCGGGCAGCGGTCCGAACATATAGGTCAGGTTTTCGTGACGATACCTGACGTACCAGCCCTCATCGGAAATTCCGAGGCCGGTGATGTTGATGCCCGCGTACTGGGTTTTGAATTCGTCGTACGACAGGTGCTCAAAGTCGGAAATGGCCTCCACGGGATAGATCAAGGTCATGCCCCGCAACAGAACGGCGAGGCCGAGCAGCAGGCCGGTTGTCAGGAGTCTTTTCACGGCCGATTGCTTCTGCGTTGATTACAACCCCTTGGGAATGACCTTTCCCTTCTCGACGCCCTTGTTCTGGTTGTTGGAACCCTGCCCGCCCTTGCCGGCGGGCATGTCGCGATTGCTGCCCTGCGTGCCACCCGGGGCGGCTTCGCGGCCGACCACGTCCTTGTCCGATTCGGGCAGGGCATCGATCCGCAGTTCAGCGGACCCGATTTTGCTGGCCGAAGATTTCGACTTGTTCCCTTGGCCGGCGGCCTTTTGGGCGGCCGCTGCCCCGCCGGCTCCACCGCCCTCCAGACGGTCTGCTGCCACGCCTTCGGCTTTCGCATTGGGGTCACCCGCGCCGGCCTGGCCTGAGCTGCTCGTCGGCTTGCGTTGATCCAGCGCACCGCCCACGGCGCCCGCTGCTCCGGAATTTTCCACGCTTTCGCCTCCACCCGCCTGTTCACTGCCGGGGGTTGAGGGCGCTCCGCCCCCACTGGTCGCACCGGCGGCTCCTGCGGCTCCGGCCGCGCCGGGTTTTGGCGGGGCCTGATTGCCTCCGGCCTCGCCCGGGTCTCCCCCCACCTTCGGGTTTTGGGCGTCGCCGCCCGGCATTTCGAATTCACCGATCATGCCTGTTTCGGGGCGTTTTTCCGCCTCGAACTTGGAACCATCGAACAAATCGGGGTCGGGCGGCAGGGCGCTGCCGGGGCGTCCGGCCTCCCTGGTTTGCCCGGTGCGCGGCGCGGTGCGGCCTGCCGGCGTGGTTTGGGCGAGCGCGGCGGAAGCGAGCAAAAGGGCCAGCAGGCCGTGGCTGGTTCTCATGGCGGATCAACCATTGGCCCGCAGGGAACAGGCGACGCTGACAACCGGGGGAGTGGAGCCGTTGCGCACCTGCAACATGATCATGACGTCCTGAAACCCTTTGCGCCGGCTGACGATCTCATAGTCGCCGGGCAGCATCTTGACCGTCGTCGTCTTGATTTTGCCGAGCATGCGGTAGTTGTTGATGGAGACCCAGCTTTCCCCATCGGATCGAAAAGTCACCTCGACCGGCTTGCTTTGGACGCTGAGCACTTCCCGCAACTGGCTGACCCGGTCGGTCAGGGCCAGGTAGGCCGGCTTGACGGCCATCGCCTCGTTGAACGCGCGGATGGCCCGCTGGAACTCGGCGTGCTGGACATGCACCTCGGCCACATCCACCAGCTTGTTGTATTGCATGAGCGCCCGGATCATGCGGCCGGTGCGGAAATACCCTTCCTTGGCCTCCTCGTGTTTGGGATCCAGTCCCATGGTCTCGTTGTAGGCGGAACGCGCCTGCTCCCATTCCAGCCCGGTCTCAAAGTCGGTGGCCTTGGTCAGGGCCAGCTTCACGGCTTCGCGGTGGGCGGTCTCGCGGGTTTCCTTGAGCGCCTTTTTCACCTCCTCCTTGTCGGGGTAAACCTTCAGGGCGCGTTCATAGGCGGTGATGGCCCTGGGCCATTCGCTTTTGCCGCGGAAGGCAACTGCCTCGGCCAGGGCGCCGTTAAATTCGGTTTCCTTTTGCAGGCGTTCATTCCGCGCCTTGCCCTGCTGCGCCACGGCGGAGAGGGCGTCGAGTTCGAACGCCTTGGTGAAGGCTTCCCGGGCCTGGGCGTATTCCTTTTTCTCCTCCAGCCTGGCCCCCTGCATCAACAGGGCGTGCACGCGATCCGCCACCTCGGCGCGCTTCATGCCTTTCTGGGCGAGCTCGTTGGCCGGGTCTTTTTCCAAAACGGCCTGGAAGGCGGCGAGCGCCATCTCCTTGTTGCCGGCCGAAACCGCTTCCAGCGCCTTGCGCATGTTCTCATCCACAAAGGCCTGCAGGGCCTGCTGGGCCCGGCCGAGGGCGGCATACGACAAATCGTACTGTTTTTTCGCCGTGGCAAAACGGCCCTCGTTGAAGAACTGGCGGCCGGTGCCGGCGTTGGCAAAGGCCGACTCGAATTCCTCGGGGGCGAGCGACCGGGCGCGGTCGAGTTCCTTCATCCGGACAATGATTTCGTCGTAGGCCTTCTGGGTGACCTGCTTCAGTTTCACGTTTTCCGCAAACTCGTCGATTTCGCGGCCCAGCGCGGTCAGGTGGGTCAACGCCTTCGCATAGTCGTGTGCGTCGAGCAGGATGTCGCAGCTCAGGAAGGCCTTTTCGATCAGGATCAGCTGCTGCAGCTGGCTGGGGTGGTCCTGCGGCATGCGCCGCAACTCCGCCAGGGCCTTGGCCACATTCTCGCGCGCCAGCGCGGCCTTCGATTCGCTGACGAACGCCGTGCCCGCTTCGTTCACCCCCGGGGCGATTGCGGTGGCGGCCGCCGGGCGAAGAAATTGTGGCCCCACCACGATTCTTATCCCGCGTATCACCAAGCCCGCCACGATAAGCAGCGCCAAGACGCCACCGAAGCCCCAGACCGCAATCCGGAGCATCGTCCAGCGCCGCTCGCCGGTCGCGCGCCCGTGTTCAGGATCCCAATGAATAACCCTGCGCTTCTTGGCCGGGGCTGAGTCCGTTTGCTCGCTCATGTGCGTTGGGGAATGGATAACTCCTGTTGAAGGCGTTATGGCGGATGCGCCGGGACGCCAAGGCGACTTGCTGAAAAATGTACACTACGCATATTTTGTCCATCGGCAAATCGCAAATGAACTACGCGTTGCTTGCCAAGCCGGGCTGGTTGAACTAACGGTGTGGCGCAAGAGACTTGGCCATGCACCCCACGACGAACAGCCTGGCGGCCCGCTATTCCGGCCTTGCCGGTGCCGTGCTTCTGGCCCTGGGGACGGGGTGTTATCAAGTGCCGGTGACCGGCCGGTCCGCCATCAACACGGTTTCGGACTCCGCGGTGAACCAGATGAGCCTTGAGGCCTTCGCCCTGCTGAAGAAATCGCACCCGGTCAGCCGGAACAAAGCCCTGATCGAACAGGTGCAGCGCGTGGGCGACCGGCTGGCCAGGGTCGCGTTTTGGGATGTTCCCAATGCCGATTGGGAGTTTGTCGTTTTCGAGGTGCCGAACCAGATCAACGCGTTTGCGATGGCCGGCGGCAAGGTGGGGGTCTTCACCGGCTTGTTCAAAATCATCGCGAACGATGACCAGCTCGCCTCCGTGCTGGCGCACGAGATCGCCCACGTGGCGGCCAGGCATGTGAATGAACGGCTGTCCCAGGACATGGTCATCCAGGGTGGCGGGTTGGTGGTCGGCGGCATCATGGCCACCACCGGCACCGCGGCGTTGACCGCCAACGCCGTGCTTGATGCCTATGGCCTTTCCACCGGGATCAGCTCGGTCGGTTTTGATCGCAAGAAGGAAAAGGAGGCCGACCACATCGGCGTCATGTACATGGCGCGTGCCGGCTATAATCCCGAGGAGTCGATCCGGGTTATCGAACACTTGGAGGAGGCCACCGCCGGACTTGCCGGACCTCCGGCCTTTCTTTCGACCCACCCCTCCAATCCCGAACGCCTCCTGCAACTCATGGACCTGATGCCCAAGGCGCTGGTGGCCTACCGGCAGAACAGGGTCAAACCATCACCCATCATCGCAAGGTAGTCCTATGAAAAACATCCCCGGCCGGCCTCCCTCCAGAAAACATCCCCTGCCCGGCCTGGCCCTCGCCGTGTTGCTCGCGGCGGGCGCCACCCTGACCGCCGCGGAGCCCGCGGCGGAACCGAGCATGAAGAGTCCGGTGGCGACCAAGCGGGTCGCGCCTGTTCATCCCGCTGACTTGCTCCAGAAACTGGTCAGCGGCCGCGCGGTCGTTGAGTGCTTGGTCACCGATACCGGGGTGGTCCGGGAGGTGAAGGTCCTGTCGGCCACGCATCCCGGGTTTGGCGAGGCGGCCCAGGATGCCGTGAGCCAATGGGAATTCCGCCCGGGCGAAAAAGCCGGCCAGCCCGTGGCCGTGCGCCTGCAGATTCCCTTCGAATTCACCCTGAGCCCGGAACAGATCATTGAGTTGGCGCTGCAGCGCCCGGTTTATCTGGAGATTCGCGAGCTCATTGTTCCGGCCCGCGAAATGCCTTCATGGCCGCGCCCGGTGGAATTCCTCCTGCCCCGTTATCCGGAAAGCCTCAAGGGCAGCGGCAAGTATGGGAAGGCCGTCGTGTCCATCGTCATCAACAAGGAGGGCAAGGTGATGAACCCCCGGATATTGAAGGCCACGTACCCTGAATTTATGCTGCCCGCACTCGCTGCCGCCGCCCGGTTGGAGTTTCCCCCGCAGGTGATGGCCAACAACGAGCGCATCCATGTCTCGATGGACATCCAGTTTGATTTCAAGGCGGATACGGCCAAAGCCAAGACCAAGGAAAAGCCCCCGAAAAAGTAACGCGGCCGGGGGCCCGCCCCGGAGGACCATAATCTCCGGCTGGAAACTTGGGGGTTTTCTGTCATGTTACCCCCATGCGCTGCCCCCGCCCTGTCCGTCTGCTCCTGCTTGCCGGGGGCCTGGGCCTGCTCGCCGGGTGCGGCTCCCCTTCTTCGCCCAACGCCATCATGGACCGCGTCGACGCGAACCGGGACGAATACGAAAGCTGGCCGTTCGCCATCAAGGAGGCGGTCCTTTCCGGGCAGGTCCTGCGGGGCATGGATCCCACGATGGTTTTGGTTGCCCGGGGAAAACCCGCCGAACGCGTTGACCGGGGCAATGGCGATGAGGTCTGGGTTTATCGCGTGCGGGGTGAAAATTCTTCCGGCAGCTCGCTCCTGCCCCGCGGCAGCCAGATCTCGCTTGGCGGTGGCAGCCCCAGTTATCCGGGCAACCCATATCCTTATCCAGGAGCCGGGTATCCCGGTTCTGGGTATCCCGGCGGGGGCTCCGGTGTTTATATTCCGCCGATTGTGCTTGGGGGCGGAGGCAACGAGATGCCCGAAGAGGAGGAGGAGATCGTCTTTCACAACGGCCGCGTGACCCACGGCGACGGGGTCAAGTAGCCGCGGACGTTGCCGCACCGGGCGCTCCCGGCCGCAATCGGGTCTGGTCTGGCCGCCGGAGACTCACTAGACTCCGGGCATGCCGACGCTATTGCCTCCCCGTTTCCTGCCGCCCCGCCTGAAGAACGCAGTCGTGTTTTGCGCCTTGCTGGCGCTGACGCTACCCCAGCTAGCCGCCGCGCCCGACCCGCTCGTGCTCAACGATCGCGGCTATTTCGCCAAGCGCGGCCTCAACGTGATGCTTGGCAGCGACTACTATTCCGAGGGCCACCAAGGCGGTGTCGGCCTCATCCAGCACGGCCAGCGCACCGCCACCAACGGCGACCTCCGCCTGAGCCCCACGCCCGGCCAGTGGCAACCCATCCCCCGGACCGGCGAGCGCCTGGTGGACGCCGCCGCGCAGCAGATCAGCGTGCGTCTGCATTACCCTGATGACAAAAACAACCGCACCGGTTTCAACCCGATCGACTACCCGGCGTTGGTGCTGGACTACACGGTCCGGGTCACGCCGGCCGGCGGTGATTCGTTCCGCATCATCGTGGACCTCGCCGCCCCGCTGCCGGCGGAGTGGGTCGGCAAGGTCGGCTTCAACCTCGAGCTGTATCCCGGGCTGCTGTTCGGCAAGTCCTACACCTTCGGCGAAACCTCCGGTCTCTTCCCGCGCCAGGCCAACGGCCCGGCCGCGCCGGCCGAAGGTGACGACCACCAGGTCGAACCGCTTGGGCGCGGCCCGGTGCTCACCGTCGTGCCGGAGTCCGACGCCCAGCGCCTGACCATCCGGGCCGTGCGCGGCGGCGAACTCGAGTTGCTCGACGGCCGGGCGCGGCACAACAACGGCTGGTTCGTCGTGCGCGCCCCGGTGCTTGCCGGCGCCACAACCGGCGCCATCGAATGGCTGGTCACCCCACACGTCATCCCCGATTGGACGGCCGACCCGGTCATTCAGGTCTCCCAGGTCGGCTATCATCCGCAACAACCCAAGCTCGCCGTGCTCGAGCTTGACCCGCTCGATCCGCTGCTGCCCTCCGTTGCGCTCTACCGCGTGACCGCCGCGGGCCCGGAGAAAATTCTCGAGCAACCCGCCGCCGCGTGGGGCCTGTTCCTGCGCTCGCGCTACGTGCGGTTTGATTTCACGGCCGTGGAGCAACCCGGCCTATATCAGGTCGGTTACGGCGACCGGCGCTCGGCGGCCTTCCCCGTTGATCCGCAGATCTTCGCCCGCCATGTCTGGCAGCCCACCGTCGAATATTTCCTGCCGGTGCAGATGTGCCACATGCGCGTGACCGACAACTACCGTGTGTGGCACGGCCTCTGCCACGCGGACGACGCGCTCATGGCGCCGGCCCCGCACAATCATTTCGATGGTTACGCCCAGGGTCCGTCCACCCTCACGACTTTCCGGTCGGGCGACCATGTGCCGGGCCTTGAGCGCGGTGGCTGGCATGATGCCGGTGACTACGACCTGCGCGTCGAGTCGCAGTCGGATACTGTCCACGGTCTCGCCCTCGCCTGGGAACTCTTCCACCCCGCGCTCGACAATACCACGATCGACCAGGCGCGGCGCCTCGTCGAAATCCACCGCCCCGACGGCAAGCCCGACCTGCTCCAGCAGATCGAGCACGGTGCCCTGACCATCGTCGGCGGCTACCAGTCCCTCGGCCGCCTTTACCGCGGCATCCAGGACGCCACGCTCCGCCAATACGTTCACCTCGGTGATGCCGCCACGATGACCGACAACCAAATTTTCCGTGACGACCCGGCCGGCACCGCCCTCAAAGCCATCGCCTCCTCCGTGGTCCGTGGTTCGCAGGCCGAACCGGTCCCCGGCCTGCCGCCCCTCGGCTCCGCAGGCTCGGCGGATGACCGCTGGGTCTTCACGGAGAACAATCCCGACCGCGAACTGAACGTCGCCGCCGGCCTCGCCGCCGCCGCCCGCGCCCTGCGCGGCTACAATGACCCGCTCGCCGCCGACTGTCGGCGCATCGCCGAGGAATTGTGGGTCCGCGCCGGCCCGCCGCGCTCCCCGCTGGCCCGGCTCGCGCCCGCCATCGACCTGCTTCAGACCACCGGCGACAAAAAATATGCCACCGCTATTCTCGCCCTCACCGATGTCATCACCGGCAGTCTCGCGCCACAGGACCAGGTGGCCGAGCATCGGGTGCATGCGGCCTGGCTGGCCGCCCGCTCGCTCGCGCTCGTGCCCGACCCGGTCTATCAGGAAAAAATCCTCACCGCCCTCCGCAGCTACCGCGCCCGGCAGGCCGCGATGGAAAAGGAGACGCCTTACGGGGTCCCCTACCGGCCCGACATCTGGGGCGCGGGCTGGTTGATCCAGCGGTTCGGGGTCGAGCAGTATTTCCTCCATGTGGGGGCGCCAGATATTTTCCCGGCCGCCGCTCTGCACCAGGCGCTGGCTTTCATCCTCGGCTGCCATCCGGGCTCCAATACCTCGTCGTTCGTCTCGGGGGTCGGCGCCCGTTCGCTGACCACGGCCTACGGGGTCAACCGGGGCGACTGGTCGCACATCCCCGGGGGCATCGCCTCCGGCACCGCGTTGATCCGACCCGATTATCCCGAGCTGCTCGACTGGCCCTTCCTCTGGCAGCAGGGTGAATACTGTCTCGGCCGGCCGACCAGCGACTACGTCTTCCTTGTGCTCGCGGCCGAGAGTCTCCTGAAAAAGTGAAGTTGTTGAGGATAATGCTTCTCCTGCTGCTCGGCGGTCTCCCGGCCCGGGCGACCGACTGGCAGAGCATCACTTGGAACGGTGAACCCGCCTATGCGTCGTCCGCTGCGGGCTGGCGGGCGGTTATTTCCGTGACGCGTGGCCGGCTGATGCACTTCGGTCCGGCCGACCTTGAATACAACCTGCTCCTTGCACCCGCCTCGCGGGCCGACCGCAACCTGCTCGGTGGCCACCGCCTCTGGCTCGGCCCCCAGTCGGCCTGGGCGAGCATCTGGCCGCCGCCCGCCGCCTGGGAGTATCGCGAACCGGAATCGGTCGAGATCGCGGCCGGCGTCCTGCGCCTGGTGATGCCCGCCTCGAATGACGACTGGCCGCGACTCGCGCGCACCTACCACTGGGCTGGCGCGGACCTCGTCTGTGGGGCGGAATTTTCCGGTGGCACGCGGCCGGCGCAGTTCGTGCAAATCCTGCAGGTGCGGCCGGGGATGGTCGTGACGGTGGAGGCCCGGCCGGAGATCGGCTTTCCCGCCGGCTATGTGAAACTTCCTTCCAGCGCCGGACCATTCGCCGCCCGTTTTGCCCAACCCCCGCACGCAACCCGTGAGGGCAACACCCTGGTTCTTCATCACACGGGCAAGGTGGAAAAACTCGGCTTCCGCCCACAGACCCTGACCGGACGGATTGACGGCTATGAACTGCGGGTGGGCCGCTTTTCCCAAACGGGCATGACCGTTGGCGAACCCGACGAGGGTTTTCACACCCAGGTTTATCTCAGCGGCGGCGGCGAATCCTTTATGGAGTTGGAGCAGCTGTCGCCGCTGTTCGCACCCCGCCAGCTCGCCCGCTTTGAAGTTGTTCTCACCGGCCGCGCGCCGTGAGTTACAGGGCGACTTCGGCGAGGATTTCCTTGAAGCGGGTCTTTTCCGGCCGGTAATCCGGCCGCGGCGAAAATTTCCCTAGCACGGTCCCCAGGTTTTCGATCTCCGAGAGCAGGAAAGTACGCCAACCCGGAGGTGGTTCACTCCGGCTGCTGCCCGCCGCCTGCCAGGCCAGCAACGCCGACCGGCCATCCTTCACCCGGCCGAGCGCGTGCGGTTCCGCCCGGCGCGCATGTCCGCGGTAATGAAATTCCAGTATCCGGTGTTCACGCAGCGCCGCGCGAATCACGGCCGCCGTGGTTTTTTCCTCGTCCGACAATAGCTGGGCCCGCCCCGGGTTGCGCCCAACGAGCGCCAACCCGGCGGCGACTGCGGCCCAGAGGAAGCCGCGCCGGTTCATGCGCGGCACTATCCCCGCCGGCGGCCGCCCGTTCAAGCCTAACCTCCGGCCGCGCGATAGAGGAAGAACACGATGAGTTGCGCCGAGAACACCCGCAGCAGCATCACGAACGGGTACACCGTGGCGTAGGCCACGGCGGGGGCGTCGCTCCCGGTGGTCTGCTGGGCGAAGGCCAGGGCGGGTGGATCAGTCATGCTGCCGGCCAGCAGGCCACAGAGCTCGGCGTAATTGAGTTTCTTCCAGGCCCGCGCCAGCAGGCCCACGACCAAAAGCGGGACAGCCGTGATCACCGCGCCGAAAAACAACCAGCGCAGACCGTCGCCTCCGAGCAGCACTTCCATGAATTTTTCGCCGGATTTCAGACCGACGGCGGCAAGGAAGAGCGTGATACCGATCTCGCGCAGCATGTGGTTGGCGTTGGTCGGCAGGTACCAGACCAGCGGCCCGGTGTTGGCCACCCGGGAGAGCAAAATGGCGACGACGAGCGGGCCACCCGCAAAGCCGAGCTTCACGGCCGCCGGCAGGCCGGGTATGGCGAGCGGAATCGCCCCCACGATGACGCCGAGCGCGATGCCCAGGAAGAACGGGATTGGCTGCGGGGAGTTGAGCGCCCGGTTGGAATTACCGACGGCCGCGGCCACGGCATCGATCTTCGGCGCCTCGCCCACGACCATCAGCACGTCGCCAAATTGCAGCCCGAAGCCCGGCGAGGCGGTGAATTCGATGCCCCCGCGCGTGATGCGCGTCACGATGACGTCGTGCTCGGCAAAGGCCTCGATCTCGCCCAGTTCGCGGCCGAACACATCGCTGCGTGTCACGATCAGACGTCGGTTGGTGACCGTGCCTGGCAGCGTCTTGAGGTCCACGCCCGCATCGGCGCCGACGACCACGCGCAGTTCATCGAGCCCCTCCTCGGGACCGACGGCATGGAGAATATCTCCCAGCCGCAACGGGGTCTCGGGCCGCGCCACATCGACCACGCCGCCCCGCGAAAAGCGCGAGACAACCACGCCGGAGCCGGTCAGGCCGGGCACCTTGCCCAGCGGACGGCCGACGAGGTTGGGGTTGCGCACCTCAAAGTTGCGTGTGGCGGGTTTGGGTCGCGCCGGGCTGTGCGTCGCCTCCGCGACGGCGACCTCGGCCTTCACATCCACCCGGAAGCCGCGGCGTACAATCACCATGGTCAGGATGATCCCGATGATACCGAAGGGATACGCGATGGCATAGGCCAGGCCCTGCACCGCGGCGGCACTGTCAGCCGTGCCCATCTGCTTCAGCGCCTGTTGGGCGGCCGCCAGGCTCGGGGTGTTGGTCGTCGCGCCGGAGAGCAGGCCGACGCCCGCCGGGAGCCCGACCCAGCCGCCCAGGATGAGGCCCACCGCCAGGAGCGCGCCCAGCAGCACGATGGTCGCGGCGAAGCTGTTCAGCATCAACCCGCGCGCGCGCAGCGAACCGAAGAACCCCGGCCCGATTTGCAAGCCGAGGGTGTAAACAAAAATGATCAGGCCGAACTCCCGCACGAATTCCAGCACGTGCGGATCAACCGCGAGCTTCAGGTAGCCCAGGAAAAGACCCACGAACAGCACCCCGGCCACCCCCAGGCTGACACCCCCGAAACGGATCTTGCCGAGCGCCGAGCCGGCGGCGCCGGCCACTCCCAGCAGGATGACGGTGCGGGCGACGGATTCCTCAGTGAGCAGTTGCGTGAGCCAGTTCATGAAAATGTCCGGCAAGGATATCAGGCCGGCCGGCCATGGGCAGCGCAAAATTTGCGCAATCTTGTGCAATCCGGTCCGGGGGCGGGAAAGAATAACTTTGCCGGCGGCGGGGGCCGCGCCTGCAATCCCTCCATGGAGTCCTACACTCAAGCCCGGCAGTTGATCGACACGGCTCACGCCGGCGATCCCAAGCGGGCGGCTGATGGGCGTCCCGCCGAACTGGTCTATGCCGACCGGATGGAGGCGTGGGTGGTGCGCGCGGCCCCCGACTCGCCCCTGCTCCGGCTCGCCGCGCGCTGCCAGCATCTCGAGCGCTGGGTCGTGCCCCGCACCCAATTTCCCGAAGGAAAGGCGGGTTACCTGGCCTGGCGCAAATCCCTCTACCTGAAACAAGCTGACCGGGCCAGCACCCTGTTGCGGCAGGCCGGGGTGGCCGCCCGCGAGGCCGACGAGGTCGCCACCTGGGTCTCCAAGACCGGGCTGAAAACCAACGCAGGCACCCAGGCGCTGGAAGACGCGGCCTGCCTGGTGTTCCTCGAGAACGAGATTGCGGACTTCGCCGCCGGGCACGCCGACTACCCGCGCGAGAAATTCGTGGATATCATCCGCAAGACCTGGAAAAAGATGAGCCCGCGCGGGCAGGATCTGGCCAAGGGCCTCGCCCTGCCGCCGGCGATCAGTGCCCTGGTGGGAGAAGCGATCACTGGAACCTAGGACCGGACTCCGCTTGCTTCCACCGGTTGGAGCGGGTCGAATGCCGGTGTTTGGCTGATCCCGCCCACACTGATCTTGCCCTCCGCTGGCGCTGGCTGCTGCCGGCGGCGGCACTGGTTGTGGCGTTTCATTTCTCCCCGTTGAGCGGGGCCTTGAACCGGGCCCTTTTCGATGCCGCCAGCCGGCATCCGCTGCGGCCTCCGCCCCTGCCCCAAAACTCGGTGCTCGTCCTGGTGGATGAGACAACGATGAGCGCGATGAGCGCTCAAGGCGTTCGCTGGCCGTTCCCCCGGATAGTTTTCGCGCAACTGCTCGCCGCCCTGCACCTCGCCGGGGCGGAAAAGGTCGTCGTGGACTTCACCTTCTTTGAGGAGTCGGACGCCATGCAGGACCAGTTGCTGGCGGCGGTGGCCGCCGCGGCGCCCTCGGTCGTGCTGGCGCGCACCCCTGGCCGTTCCCCGGTTTTCTGGCCCGCATCCTTGGTGGCGGCCCATCCGCAGTTATTCCGCACCCCCCGGACTGGTTTCGTGGAATTCCAATCTGATGGTGATGGGGTCGCCCGACGTTACGCGGTGCCGGGTTCCCTCGCCGCGGTCGCCATGCCCCCTGCGGTTCTGCCCTCCGGCGGACTGCTGCGCTGGCACGGGGGACTGGGTCAAATCCCCAAGCTGGGCGTGACCGTCCTCTCCGCCAGTCAGTTTATTGAGGCGGGCCGGCCCGTCATCGAACGACTGGC
>JANMTJ010000301.1:0-2223 GCA_031390295.1 Oleiharenicola sp. | reverse complement strand
GCGGTCAAGGTGTTCGGCCACAAAGGCGTCGTCGGTCAGCCAGGGATAGGCGGCGCAGACGCGGGTCAGTTCAACCGCCTGTCCGGGTGAGAGGACCTCCTGCGGGTTCAGGCAATGCACGGACTCGACCAGACCCTGGCGACGCAGCACCTCGAGAATGCCCGGGATGCAGCCGTGGAAGCGGTTGGCCGCGTCGAAGAGCGCGGCGTTCATGTCCGTGACCGCCACGGCACGCTCCAGCCACTGGGCACTGACGGCGGGCTGCTGCGCCGCGGCCTGCGCCTCGCGGAACAGCTTCACGGCGGCGTGCGTCCACACGCCCCAGTGGCCGAGCAGGCCGCCGACGATGCGGCGCGTGACGGGTTTTCCCTGGTGCGTGAAAGTGAACGGTGTGAGCAGGTCGGAGATGATCGTGTCGTCGTTACCGGTGTAGAGCGCGAGGTCGTCGCGGCCGGCCTCCACGACGGCGCGGATGACATCGATGGTCTGGTAGCGGTTGAACGGGGCGAGCTTGACCGCGACGACACCGGGGATCTCGGCGAACTTGCGCCAGAAGCCGTAGCTGAACACCCGGCCGCCGACCGCGGGCTGCAGGTAGAAGCCGACCACCGGGATCAGCTTCGCGATCGTCGCGACGTGGGCGACAATGGCGTCCTCGGGCTCTGTCTTGAAGGCGGCCATGCTGACGAGGCCGGCGTGGTAGCCGAGGGCGAGGGCGAGTTCCGCCTCGACGGTGGCCTGCTTGGTCTGGCCACAGATCCCGGCGATCAGGACAAAGTCGCGCGGGGCCGTGCGCAACTCGGCGCAAGCGGTCTCGGCGGCCAGTTCCAGGACGGGCCGGAAGAGGTTGTGCTGCGGGTCGCGGATCTCGAATTGCGTCGAGTGCACGCCGACGGCGAGTCCGCCGGAGCCCGCGGCGACGTAATAGCGCGTCAGGGCGCGCTGGTGCTTCTCGTCGAACCGGCGGGACCGGTCGAGCGCCAGCGGCTGGGCGGGGATGACGTGACCAGCAAGGAGGTGGGCGCGGAGATCCATGTCAGAATTTCCCGCTGCGAGCCTCGAAGTGGGTGGGTTTGCCGAGGAGCCGGCCGCCGGCGCCGACATGGGCGGTGATCAGATCCATCATGCGCGGCACGGAGGTTTCCGGGGGGCCGAAGAGCTTGAGCGACTCGCTGGCATCGGCGAGCCAGGCCGTGGTTGCCTCCGCGCCGGTGAAAACCGGGGCGCGGCCGAGGCGCCGGCCGAATTCCTCCGCGAGCGTGCGGATACTGAGTTTTTCCGGTCCGGTGATGTTCAGGAGGCGGGGCGGGTTGGTGGTGTGCTCCAGGCATTGGATGGCCCGGGCGCAGGCGTCGCCCTGCCAGATGCAGTTCAGCCAGCCCATGGTCACATCCACCGGCTCGCCGCGCGAGACCTTCAGGGCGATGTCCACCAGCACGCCATAACGCAACTCCACCGCGTAGTTGAGGCGGTACATCAACTGGCGGGTGCCGAACAGCGCGGCGAAATGGAAAAAGACCCGCTCGCGGCCGACACAGGTGCTGGCGTATTCGCCGAGGAAGGCCACCGGCTCGCGCTCGCTGGCGCCGGGACCCGTAACGGGCACAAAGGGATACACACAGCCTGTGGAGAACACGACGAGGCGCGAGTCCCGGAAGCGCTGCGCGACCAGCGCGGGCACATAGGTGTTCTGGATCCAGGTCAGGCCGGGCGCGCTGTCGGTGCCGAATTTCTGCCCGGCGAGGTAAAGCACGTTGGCCGCCGCCGGCAGCGCCGCCACCTGGGTCGGGTCGGCCAGATCGCAGGCCAGGGTCCGCACGCCCAAGGCCTCGAGCTCGGTCCGGGCCGCGGTCCGGCTGAAGCGCGACACCCCGGTGACGACCGCCTCGCGCCGTCCGGCCGCATCGAGCGCCCGGCGCAACATGACGGCGGTGGTGGTGCCCATTTTGCCACCGACGCCCAGCACCATGAAATCACCCGGGAGCCGGGCCACGGCCGCGGTGACGGCGGGAGTGGGGGTCGACAGCAGCAGCTCGATTTCGTGGTCGGACTGAGGCAGGGTGGTCATGAATATTCAGTCAGGCTTAAGATCGCCGCAGGTGGCACTTGTCATGGCTATAACGCGGCAGTAGGGTGGTCCCTGCCAAGCGTAATCCCGCTGAATTTTCATGCGAGCCATTGATGTCCACACCCACCCCCTGCTCCGGGACGACCACCGGGCCC
>JANMTJ010000288.1:0-10331 GCA_031390295.1 Oleiharenicola sp. | reverse complement strand
CCGCCACCGTGGCCGTGGGCCGGACGCTGACCGTAGGCCGGGGCGGCGCCCTGAAAACCCATGGCCGGGCGCGGCTGCGCGGCATAGTTGAAGCCCTCGAGCTTGAGCTGGGGCACCTTCTGGCCGATGAAGCGCTCGATGTCGCGGATCTCGCCGGCCTGGTCGGGCGTGGTGAGCGTGAAGGCGTCACCGATGGCCGCCGCGCGGCCGGTGCGGCCAATGCGGTGGACGTAGTCCTCGGGGTTGGCGGGAATGTCGTAGTTGATGACGTGCGAGACGCCGGCGACGTCAATGCCGCGGGCGGCAATGTCGGTGGCGACCATTACCTCATATTTGCCGGACTTGAAGCCCTCGAGGGCCTCGACGCGCTGTGACTGCGAACGGTTGGCATGGAGGACCGCGACCGAGTGGTTGGCGGCCTTGAGCTTGCGGGCGATCTTGTCGGCGCCGTGCTTGGTGCGGGAGAAAATGAGGCAGCTGTGGAAGTCGGTCTTCTCGAGCAGCGCGACGAGCAGGTCGAACTTGAGGCCCATCGCGACGGGATAGAAGGCGTGGGTGACCGACTTGGTGACGGTGCGGGAGGCGCCGATCTCGACGCGCGCGGGATTGCGCAGGGCGAAGCGGGCGACTTCCTCGATCTCGGGCGGCACGGTGGCGGAGAAGAACAGCGTCTGGCGCTCGCGCGGGCATTTGCCGATGATCTTCTTCACGTCCTTGACGAAGCCCATGTCGAGCATGCGGTCCACCTCGTCGAGGATGAGAATCTTGAGACCGTCGAGGCGGAGGGTGCCTTCCTGGAGGAAGTCCATGAGTCGGCCGGGCGTGGCGATGACGATGTCGGTGCCGGCCTGGATCTCGCTGCGCTGGCGGCCGTAGCCGACGCCGCCGTGGACCACGGTGGCGCGGATGTCGGTGAAGCGGCCGAAGTCGCGGAAGGCGGTCTCGACCTGGGCGGCGAGCTCGCGGGTGGGCTCGAGGACGAGCACGCGCGGACCGCGGGCCTCGTGCTTGACGAGGCGGGCGAGGACGGGGAGGGCGAAGGCGGCGGTCTTGCCGGTGCCGGTCTGGGCCGAGCCGATCAGGTCGCCGCCACCGAGGACGACAGGGATGGCGCGCAGCTGGATGGGCGTCGGGTCAACGTACCCCATGGCCTTGACACCGTTGATGAGGGCGGGCGTCAGCCCGAGCTTGGAAAATGGCATAGCCGGTCATTACCCCGATATTTGCGGGGCAACGCGAGGCAAATCCTCACCGACGCGTATGGGCAGGACGACGAACGGCAGGCTGGCACGGAAGAAGCGCTGCTGGAGCGAGAAAGCCGTGTGGTTGTGCAGCCAGCGGGTCAGCCGCGTCTCGTGGGCGAAGAGCAGTTGTCCGGCAAAGAAGACGTGATTGGGGAACTGAGCCGCCGCCGCGGTGGCAAGCGTCATGAGCTCGCCGGTGAGGTCATGGCCGACGGCGGTGTAGGTGGCCGCGCCGTAGCCGTGCCGCCGGGCCCACGCGGCGTAGCGTTCCGCCTCGGCGGCGGTGTGGGCGCGCAGGACCTCGATCTCCGCCGCACCCTTGAAGTTGCCGGCGTCCACGACACCGACCTGGAGGAAGACGAAATTGCGAAAGGTGTCACCGAACATGCGCGGTACATGGAGTGCGGTGTGCAGGCCGAGGCCATTGTAGCCGCTGACGAGAAGAATGGCGGTGCGGGCTTGGAGATCCGGGGCCGAGATAGAGGGCTCGCGCGAGGTGGTCTCGACCGTCGCGCCCTCCACGATGGCGTCGAGCCGGCGGAGTTGCTGCTGGACACCCTGGTAGTGGCGCTTGATGCCGAAAGCGGCGGCGACGAGCAGCCCGGTGACGAGCAGCGTGGCCCAGCCGCCCTCGTGGAATTTGACGACGGTGAGCGAGATGAGGATGAACGAGGTCAGCGCGAGGCCGAAGCCGTTGATCGCCAGCTTGCGGCGCCAGGCGGATTCGGTGTGGCGCTCGCGCCACCAGTGGCGGACCATGCCGAGCTGGGAAAGGGTGAAGGTGATGAACACGTTGATGGCATAGAGCACGACCAGCAGCGCGACGGAGCCGCGGGTGACGACCATCATGAGCAGGCCAGCGCCACCCATGAGGAGGATGCCGTTCTGGGTGACAAAGCGGTCGCTGAGGTTGGCGAAGCGCGTGGGGAACCAGCGATCAAGGGCCATGTTGGCCAGCACGCGCGGGCCGTCGAGGAAGCCGGCCTGCGCGGCGATGAACAGCAGCGCGGCCTCGGCGGCGAGCGTGATGAACACGAAGACCGTGCCGGTGGCGCCCCAGCCGGCGGTCATCTTCTCGAAGAGGACGGCGTTGAGCGTCTTGCCCTCGACTGGCGCGACGGCGTAGAGCAGGTAGGCGAGGAGGAGGCCGGCGACGGTGACGGCCAGCGACACACCCATGTAGACCATGGTGCGGCGGCCGGTCTGGACACGCGGCTCGCGGAGGATGGGCAGGCCGTTGCTCACGGCCTCGATGCCGGTGTAGGTGCCCGCGCCCATGCTGTAGGCCTTGAGCAGGATGGCGAACAGGCCGAGCCAGCCCAGCTCGCCGCTGACGGTACGGACCTCGTGGACGGTCGCGGTGGCGACACCGCCGAGTTGTGGGCCGTGGGTGAACAGGGCGTAGAGGATGGCAAAGGCGTGCGTGCCGACGAAGACGAAAAAGACGGGCACCCAGATCACGACCGATTCGCGGACGCCGCGCAGGTTGAGCACAGTGAGGCCGGTCACGCCGGCGAGGGCAAAGGGGAGTTTCCAGACCAGCCACTCGGGCGGCAGCAGGCTGAAGAGCGCGTCGGCGCCGCTGGCGACGGAGATGGTGATGGTCAACACGTAGTCGATCAGCAGGGCGGAGCCGGAGACAACGCCCGCGGTCGGGGAGAGGAGCTTGCTGGCGACGAGGTAGCCGCCACCGCCGGTGGGGAACAGCGAGATGATCTGCGAGTAGCTGGCGCAGATGGCGGTGATGGTGATGACCGACGCCAAGGCGACAAACACCGCGAGGTGCGGATGGGTGCCGAGCGTGCGGAAGGTCTCCTCCGGGCCGTAGCACGACGACGAAAGACCGTCGGCGCCGAGGCCGACCCAGGCAAAGAGGGCGACAAGCGAGACCTTGTGAAAGAGGTCGCGGTCGGTCAGCGAGCGGGCGCGACCGACAATAATAGATTTCAACGACCTGAGGATGGTCGAGGCAGGCATGTGAATTTGTCTCCGAGATGCGTCCGGCTCGGCCATGGTATTCCCGTGGTCGCAACGGATGCGGTTGAATTGGGGAGACCGTGGGGACACCGCAAAAGCGGACCCTAGTGGATCACCCTTCCCATTGCCGACGAGGTTAGCTGACGGGCTAGGTCCTAGGAAGTGACCTTGCTCGCGGTTGCCCGCGACCATGCGCCCCGTCCGCCGCACGGGTGCGCGACGGAATTTGGGTCCCCCGTGAAAACGCCGAGGAAGCGGCGTTGCCTTAGGCGGTGAAAGAACTGGGCGGACAATGCGGGGCGGCGTCGGCCCGGCAAGCGTGCCGACACCCCAGACCGCGTAACTCGCGTAACACGGGGCGGATGGCGGGCAAAATTTACGAATGCTAACTTTATCCTCTGGTTTTCGTAGTAGGCACGCATTGTGGGCGGCGTGGAAAGCCAGCCGCGAAATCATACCGCCCGTCGAGGTGAAAACCTGCTGATTGCCGCCATGACGGTGACAGTGCTGGGCCTGGTCTGGGGCATGATGTGCACGGCCCCAGGCATTCCCTGGAACGGCGCGCGGCTGGCGCCCTCCTTCGCGCTGAGCCGTGGGCTGCCGCTGTACGCCTTGCGTGATTCGGGTGCCCATCTCGGCTGGGTCTATGGTCCGGTTTTCCCGCTCTGGTATCTGCCGATGGGCCTGACGGATAATCCGACGCTTGGGCTCGTCCTCGCGTCGTTGTGGAATGCCGTGACCATCGTGCTGCCGATTTACCTCGTCGCCCGGGTGGCCGCGTCCGGAGCCGCTGGGATCACCCGGTTTGCGACCTGCCTCGGCGCCATTTTGCTGCTGGCCAATCCGATCACCCGCAGCGCCTTCCTGTTCATCCACGTGGATGCGGTCAGCATGGCGTGGGCCATAGTCGCCTGCGTCGCCCTGCATGCGGCGGCGGTGCGTGACTGGCGGCCCGGCCTGCCGGTGGCGGCGTTGGCGGTGGCCTTGTCCGTGGCGTCGAAACAGGTGTCGGTGGTGCTGGTGCCCGCCACGCTGGTCTGGCTGTGGTGGGAGGGACATCAGCGCCTGCTGGGCAAATGGATCTTCTGGCTGGCGGTGGTGTGTGGCGGCTTGGCGGCGGTGTTCTTTGCGGCCTTCGGGGCCGAGGGGATGCTGTTCAACGCGTGGTTGCTGTTCTCCCGCATGCCGTGGCAGGGCGGTTGGGATATCCTGTGGCGCAATGTCGGCGAGACAGCGTGGTCCGGCTGGCTGTGGCTGCTGGCAGCGTTGCTGGGCTCGCTGGCGGTCCGTTTTCGCTGGCGCGAGCAGGTCGGTTCGGAGGCCGGCGCGCTGGCGCGATTATTCATCTGTCTGGCCCTGTGGCAGCTGCCGCTCGGCCTGGCGGCCTCGATGGTGGTGGATGCAGCGCTCAATTCCATCCACGCGACGAACTACCTCCTGATCGCCGGACTCATTGCCGCGACCTCGGCGCTGGCCCGGCGTGGCCCTCCGGATACCTCGCGCCTGTGGTGGGCGTTGGTGGGCGTGGCGGCGCTAGGGTTGGTGGCGTCCATCCGGCCGGCCCTGGGGCCGGGCACCGTCTGGGTTCCTTATCGCGGGCAGGAGGAATTGGTGACCTTGGCGCGCCGCCACCAAGGGAAAATCTACCTGCCGTGGAATCCGCTCACCACGGTGATCACCGAGCGAAAAATCTACCCGTTTGACGAGGCGTTGCACTACCTGTGGCTCGCGCGGCTCGAGCCGCCGCGGGAGGCGATCCTTGCCGCGGTGCCGGCCGGCGCCCTGATCGTTTACCAGGAACCCAGCCAAAGCTATTTTGCCCTGCGCTATTTCAACAAGGACGCCCAGCCGCTGCCACAGGCGACCCCCGCCAAAAATTAGGCTCTCTTTTTCGCCGGTGGATGCGCACAGTGCCGGCATGGAAAAACGTCCGTTCAACGAACTGGGCCTCTCGCCCGAGATTTTGAAGGCGGTGGACAAGATGGGATTCGAGGAAGCCTCGCCCATCCAGACCGCCGTCATTCCCTTCGGCATGGCCGGACGCGACGTCGTGGGCCAGTCGGCCACGGGCTCGGGCAAGACCGCGGCGTTTGCCATCCCCGCCATCGAGAAAGTCGAGGTGGCGATGAAGAAGGTGCAGGTGCTCGTGCTTTGCCCGACCCGCGAGCTGGCGGTGCAGGTGTCCGAGGAATTTGGCAAGCTGGCGTCGTTCAAGCGGGGTGTGATGGAGGTGCCGATCTACGGCGGCCAGAGCTATGACCGGCAGTTCCGGGCGCTCGCCGCGGGAGCCCAGGTGGTCATCGGCACGCCCGGTCGCGTGATGGACCACATGGAGCGCGGCACGCTGCGGCTGGATGCGCTCAAGGTCATCGTGCTCGACGAGGCCGACCGGATGCTTGACATGGGTTTTCGCGACGACATCGAGCACATCCTCAAGTCGGTGCCGAAGGAACGGCAGTGCCTCTTCTTCTCGGCGACGATGCCGACCTCCATCCAGGAGCTGATCAAGCGCTACACACGCAATCCCGAGTGGGTGCGGATCGAGGCGCACGCCCAGAACGCCCCGCAGGTGGACCAGGTCTACTTCGAGGTGGATCGCCGCTCGAAGATCGAGCTGCTCACGCGCCTGATTGACCTGCACGACTTTCGCTACGTGAACATTTTCTGCAGCAACAAGATCATGGTGGACGAGCTCGACGAGCACCTGCACGCGCGCGGCTACTCGACGGACCGGCTGCATGGCGACATCACGCAGGCGCAGCGCACGCGGGTGATGGACAAGTTCCGCCGGCGCGGCTTCGAGTTCCTCGTCGCCACCGACGTGGCCGCCCGCGGGCTCGATGTGGACGACCTGGAGGTGGTGTTCAATTTCGACCTGCCGAACGACGCGGAGGACTACACGCACCGCATCGGCCGCACGGGTCGCGCGGGCAAGAAGGGCATGGCCTTCACCTTCGTGGCGGGCCGCGAGCTCTACAAGATGCAGAACATGGTGCATTACGGGCGGCTGAAGATCCGCCGCGAGCGCCTGCCGTCGATGGACGAGGTCGAGGAGGCCAAGGGCAACCTGTTCTTCGAGAAGCTGCGCGCCACGCTCGAGGAGAAGAAATTCAAGTCGCACGACCAGATGATCGACCGGCTGCTGGAGCTGGGCTACACCAGCACCGACATCGTCTCGGCGCTGATCCACCTGATGCAGGGCGAGTCGGCGGAGCCGGCCAAGGCTGCCCCCGCCAAGCCCAAGGCAGAGCGCATTGCGGCCAACGAACCGGCGCGGCCGGCCCTGGTCGCCGCAGCGCCGGCGGAGGTAGGGCGGCGAGTCCCTTCGCCGCCGGCAGCGTTCGGCGCGGAGCGGAATCCGCGCCCTACCCAGGCATTTCCGGCCAAGGCGCCCGCACCCAAGGCCGGCATGTCCCGGAAGGAATTCGGCATGGCCAAGACCGGCAGCTACGAGCGCAAGCCGCGCACCGGGCGCGAGCCGGGCTTCACCCCCGTGTCGTTCAACGTCGGGCGCCAGCATCTCATCACTCCGGCCGATCTCGTCGGGAAAATCGCGGGCGTCACCCGCCTGCCGGCGAACATCGTCGGGGCGATCGACATCCATGAGGACCACACCACGGTGGACGTGGCCGCCGAGCACGTGGAGACCGTGGTGGCCAAGCTGGCCGGCATACGCGTGAAGAACCAGTCGTTGAAGCCCGCCATTGTCCTGCCGGCGGGACCGTAATCGATCATGGGCGCGGGTCCGCTGTCACCGGATAATTACACCGCCGAGGAGGTCGTGCGTCTGCTGCGCTTGGAGCCACTGGAGCAGGAAGGTGGATATTTCCGCCGTACGGCGGAGTCGGATGTGCTCTGGCCCGGTACGGGCCGGCGGGCCTATTCGGTCATCTACATGCTGATCACCCCCACGGGATTTTCGGCGCTGCACCGGCTGGGGACCGACGAGGTCTGGTCCTTCCACGCCGGCGATACGCTGGAATCGCTGCGGTTGGCTCCGGATGGCTCGGGGAAGCGGGTGCACCTCGGGCTGAATCCGGCCGGGGGCGAGACACCGCTGGACATCATCCCGGCACAAACCTGGCAGGGCACGCGCCTGCGGCCCGGCGGGCGGTGGGGCTTGGTTTCCTGCGTGGTGGCGCCGGAGTTTCGCTGGAGCGATTTTCAACTCGGCGACCGCGCCGCGCTGACCAAGGCGTATCCTGCGTACAGCGGCGAGATCAGCGCGCTGACGCGGGCCTGAGGGGGGCTGGGTACTAGGTTCGGACTGTAGGGCCGGCGCTCGTCGCCGGGCCGCGGCCTGCCGACAAGCGACAGCCCTACAAGGACCAAGCCCCTTCCACACATTTAAAGATGTACACTAGTGCGCGAGCAACGTCGCCAGCTTGCGATCCAGTTCGTCACCCCGCAGATTCTTCGCGACAATCCGGCCCTCGCCGTCGAGCAGGAAGGTGGCGGGGATGGAATCGACGCCAAACCGGGTGGAGACCTTGTTCTTCCAGCCCAGGCCGTCGAAATATTGCCGCCAGCCCATGGGGTTCTCCTTCAGGAAACCCGTCAGTGCATCGCGGTCCTTGTCTAGACTGATGCCGATGATCTCAAAGCCCTTGGCGTGGTACTTATCATACGCCGCTTTGACGTTGGGCAACTCGGCGACGCAGGGTCCGCACCAGGTCGCCCAGAAGTCGATGAGCACGACCTTGCCCTTGTAGGCGGAAAGATCGATGGGCTTGCCCTCGAGGTCGGGGTCCCCCAGCGCAGGGAAGACGCGGCCGACGGCCAGCGCAGACTCGGCGGCCATCTGGGCCTCGAGCTGGGCGATGACCGGCCCGAGTTCGGAGGCGACCTCGGTCTTGGGATAGTCCACCATGATGCGCTTGAGGATGTCCACGCCCTTGGCGGGATCTTCGAAAATCTCGAGATACAGCCGGGCCTTCATCAGGTTCACGACGGCTGCGTCCTCGGGCTCGGCACCGGCCGCGAGGGTGTCAAATTCCGCCAGTTCCGTGCCGAAGTCGTCCACGCCTTGCTGGCCGGCCTTGAGCTTGGCGGTGATGCGGCTGATGAGTTGCTTGAGCCCGGCCGTGGTGGCGGATTCCGCTTCGACGGCGGGGGTTTCGGGCGCCGGGTCCGCCGCACGGGTGCAGGGAGCAAGGGCCAGCAGGGCGGTCAGTGAGGTGAGCAGAAGGCGTAATTTCATGGGTGAGGCGGGCAGACAATATGCAGCGGTTTTGGTGGCGAGTTAAATTATCAAGCCGGCGGGGCCGGCCTGCACTAATAACGCGACGCGTCGGCATATATTAGGATAAATTTCAGGCTGGCGCGGGACCGCCCACTCCTGCCGCCTGCTTGACAGCGGGGAGTGGCATCCGTATCACCCAAAACCGTCGCGTATGGAAGCTGCACTTGATCAGCCGGTGCTAGTCCTGAACCGCCTCTGGCAGGCGGTAAATGTCATTGCCGCGCGCCGGGCCTTCGGGCTGCTGGCCCGCGAGCACGCCCAGGTGGTGCACCAGACCGAGGATGCGTTCCGCACCTACTCGCTGATGGATTGGATCGACTTCTCGAGCTACAACCCGCCCGTCGATGCGCTGGAGACCGTCCGGACCATCAACCGCAACATCCGCCTGCCGCGGGTTATCCTGCTGACCTTCTTCGACAAGCTGCCCTGCAAGGAGCTTAAGCTCACGCGCAACAACGTCTTCGAGCGCGACAACGAACGGTGCCAGTATTGCGGCCACACCTACGACCGCGAGCAGCTGAACCTCGACCATGTCATTCCGCGCCACTACGGCGGCAAGACGACGTGGGAGAACATCGTTTGCTCGTGCATCAAGTGCAATTCGCGCAAGGCCAACCGCCTCCCGCACGAAGCGCACATGCGGCTGGTGCGCAAGCCGGTGAAGCCGAAATGGCGGCCGGTCATCTCGCTCGTGCTGGGCAACCACCAGCACGAGAAATGGAAGGACTTCCTCGACGTCGCCTACTGGAACGTCGAACTGGAGGAGTGAGGAAATTTTGGATTTCGGATTTTGGATTGGGCCGCGCGGGTGCGGCCTGTTTCCAATCTGCCTCATTCCGCTCCTGTCATCCTGTCAGGATGACACCCTTTGTGCAATCAGCCCCTAGGCGGCGCCGATCGGCAAAGTGACTCGCATGGTGGTGCCGCCCGAGCCCGTGGCCATGAGCTTCAGTTCGCCGTGGTGATCCTTGACGATACGTTGGGCGATGGTGAGACCGAGGCCGGTGCCGCCGGCGCGGGTGGAGAGGAAGGACTCGAAGATGCGCGGCTGCACCTCGGGCGGGATGCCGCCGCCGGTGTCGGCGAAGTCGATGTGGATGACCGCCCCATCGGGCGTGCAGGTGATGCGGAGGTCCCCGCCCTGTGGCATGGCGTGGAGGGCGTTGAGCACAAGGTTGAGGAAAACCTGCTGGAGCTGGCCCTTGTTGACCTCGACGGCGAGCGGCTGGGGCGGCGGGCTGTATTGCAGGACCACCCCGGCCTGGGCGAGCTTCGCCCGGAGCAGGTGATTGGTGTCGCCGAGGATCTCGTCGAGGGACCAGCGGGAGTGGAGGGTGGCCGGGGCCCGGCCAAAGGTGAGGACCCGGGTGACCAGGCCCTCGAGCTGCTCGATCTTTTCCGTGATGATCTCGAGGTCGCGGCGGCGGGGGTCGCCGGGGCCGAAATCCGCGCCCAGGGATCCGTGGAGGAGCTTGATCACGGTGAGGGGATTGCGGATCTCGTGCGCGATCTCGGCGGCGAGCAGGCCGAGGGTGGTGAGGGTCTCGTTTTTGCGGAGCACTTCCTCCGACTGGAAGACGCGGGAATAAAGCCGGGCGTTTTGCAGCGCGACGGCGGCGAAGCTGGCGAGGGCGGTGAAGAGGCGCTTCTCGTCGTCGCTGAAACGGTGCGGCTTGTCGTGGAAGACGGAGAGGATGCCGGCGGGGGCGCCCTCCAGGGTGAGGGGCGTGGCGAGGGCGCTGCACAGGCTGGGGTCGCGGGGCAGATCGGCGGCCTCGCGGTAACGGGGGCTCTCGATCCCTTGGAACTCGGTGGTGCGGCCGGTGCGCAGGGTGGAGGCCAGCAGGGCGTCGTCGGCGGATATTGTC
>JANMTJ010000135.1:0-1968 GCA_031390295.1 Oleiharenicola sp. | reverse complement strand
CTCGGTGCCCGGCTTCTCCACGGGTTTGCCGCTCGAGTAATCGACCTCGATCACGCGCAGCGCCTTTGCGCGCCCGGTCTGCTCGTCGAGGATGACCTTGACCGGCAGGAGGCTGCCGCGGATCTTCACCCCCTCGCGTTGCGCGTCCTCGATCTCGTGCTTCGCCGCGTTCATCTTTTCGACCGGCTGCATCGAGATCAGCATGACGTCGGCACCTTGCCGCGCTGCCATGGCCGACACGTCGTGGGCCGTGTGTCCCATCACGACGAACTCCGGGCGCTCGGCCTCCTTCATGTCCTTCACGTAGCCCAGCCGGCGCGCCACCGACACCACGTCGACCGAGGTGTCGCCGCCACCGACCACCACGACCCGGCCGGCGACGGACTTGAGCCGGTCCTGGTTGAAGGCCTCGAGGAACGCGACGCCGCTGATGCAGTTCGGAGCATTCGCCCCCGGCACGGGCAGGGCGCGCCCCGCCTTGCAGCCGATCGCGAGCAGCACCGCGTCGAAGCCCGCCTTGAGCTCGCCCAGCTGAACATCGACGCCCATGCGCGTGTTGAGCCGAACCTCCACGCCCATGGCGACGATCCGGTTGATCTCGCCGTCGAGGTGCTTGCGCGGCAGGCGGTAGCCGGGGACGCCGTACTTGGCCATGCCCCCCAGCTCGGCGTGATCGTCGAACAGGGTCACGGCGTGTCCCTTGCGGCGCAACTGGAACGCCGCCGAAAGGCCCGCCGGGCCGCCGCCGACGACGGCCACCCGCCTGCCGGTGTCCGGCCCCGCCTCGAAGGTGAAACCCTGCTCGAGGGCATAGTCGCCAATGTACTGCTCGACGGCGTTGATGCCGACGTAATCCTCGACCACGTTGCGATTGCAGCCCGTCTGGCACGGCGCCGGGCATACGCGCCCCATCATCGAGGGAAACGGATTGGCGGCGGAGGAGCGCCGAAATGCGTACTCCTGCATGCTCGTGCCCTTGGGCGGCTTCTCCACGCCGCGCACGATGTTCAACCAGCCGCGGATGTCCTCGCCCGAGGGACAGCTCGCCTGGCAGGGCGGGGTCTTGTGCACGTAGGTCGGGCACTTGTCGGTCTCGTCGGCGGTGAAGATCTGCTCCTGCGCGGAGCCCCATTCGTGGTCGCCGTCCTTGTACCTGCGCACGGTGTGAGCGGCCTTCGCCTCGGGTTTGCTCGCGGGAACTGACATGTCCTATCTCCGGTTGAACCGCCTCATTGCTTCGGCCCGAGCACGATCGCGTTGCCGACCAGGCCGTGCACGCTGCCGATCATGTCCATGGGATGCTCGTAGTAGGGCAGCACCTTGGTGAACTGGCTCTTGCAGATGGCGCAGATCGCGGCCATGTAGTTGACGCCGTGTTCCTCGACCACCTGCTGCAGCGCCTGCATGCGCGGCGCCGCCCCCTTGACGCGCAGCTCGACCAGGTCGTCGGTGAGCAAGCCGCCGCCGGCGCCGCAGCAGAACGTGGCCTCGCCGGTGCTCTCGGGTGCCATGTCGACGAACTTGTTGACGCAGGCACGGATGATCTCGCGCGGGACGAGGAACTGCCCGCCCGGTACATCGCCCATGCTGGAACCGCGCGAGACGTTGCAGGAATCGTGGAAAGTCACCACCTTGTCGTCGTTGGCGCTTTTGTCGAGCGTGAGGACGCCGCGGCGGATGAGGTCGTAGGTCACCTCGCAGATGTGCTGCGGCGCCGGATAGCGCGGGTCAAGGAAATCGAACGGCCCGATGAGGGTGTTCCAGAAGCTGTACGCGACCCGCCAGGCGTGGCCGCACTCGCCCACCACGATGCGCTTCACGCCCAGGTCCAGCGCCGCCTCCCGGATGCGCTCGGCCACCTTCTGCAGGTTGTCGTGGTTGCCGATGAAAAGCGAGAAATTCGCCGCTTCGGAGGCGTGGGACGACAGGGTCCAGGAGATGCCGGCGGCGTGGAACACCTTGGCGTAA
>JANMTJ010000257.1:0-1827 GCA_031390295.1 Oleiharenicola sp. | reverse complement strand
GGATCAATCCGGCCGAATATCTCCACGACGTCTTTGAACGTCTGCCCCAGGCGAAGACCTCCGAAGTGAAATCCCTCACGCCCGCAGCCTGGGCCAAAGCCAAACGCGCCGCAGTGTCAGCGGGCGGTCAAAACCGGCCAGGGAGGGGCAGATGAAAACCGGCCACTTTGAGAGTGGGATTGCGCACGGGGCGGCCCAGGCCGCACAGGTGCGCGATGAACCAACTCAACGTGAGCCTGCAACATTCCATTGCCACCCTGGCGGCCAACGGCTGGTCGGCGCGCAAGATTGCCCGCGAACTGGGCGTGCATCGCGAAACGGTCGGCCGCTATTTGCGCCCGCCTGAAGCGGTGGCAAAACCGGCCATTCCGCCCACCGGCTCAGCAGAGGAAAGCGATCCAAAACCGGCCATTGTGCCCGCCGGGTCCAGAGCCGGCCGAACCAGTCAGTGCGCCCCTTTGGCGGAAGTGATCGAGCAGGCACTCCTGGCCGGGCTGTCGGCCCAGCGCATCTATCAGGATTTGGTGGCCGGACACCAGTTCGCGGGCGCGTATGATGCGGTCAAACGGTTTGTGCGCCGGCTGGCGCGCCAGAGTGAGCCTCCCTTTCGCCGGATGGAGTGCGCGGCCGGTCAGGAGTTGCAGGTGGATTTCGGACAGGGCGCCTGGGTCGTCGCGAACGGCAAGCGGCGCCGGGCGCATTTGTTTCGCTGCGTGTTGAGCCATTCGCGCAAGGGCTACAGCGAGGCGGTGTGGCGGCAGACCAGCGAGAGCTTTATCCGCAGTTTGGAAAATGCCTTTCGCCATTTTGGCGGGGTCACGGCCACGGTCGTGATCGACAACTTGAAGGCCGGGGTAATTCAAGCCGACTGGTTTGATCCGGAGCTTAACCCGAAGCTGGAGGAGTTCGCCCGGCACTACGGCACGGTGATTCTGCCGACGAAGCCCAAGATGCCGCGGCACAAAGGGAAGATCGAGGCCGGGGTGAAGTATGCCCAGAACAACGCGGTGAAGGGGCGGAGCTTCGACAGTCTGGCGGCGCAAAATCTTTTCCTCGCGGAATGGGAAAAGAACACGGCGGACACGCGGATCCACGGCACCACGCGCCAGCAGGTGAGTAAGCTGTTCCTCGAAGTGGAAAAGCCGGCGTTGCGGGCGCTGCCGGCGATGGTGTTCCCGGTGTTCGAGGAAGCTCCGCGCACGGTGCATCGGGATGGCTACGTCGAGTTCAAGCGCGCCTACTACTCGGTGCCGCCCGAATACGTCGGACGCCAGGTGTGGGTGCGGCACGAGGCGCGGTTGCTGCGCCTCTACAACACACGCCGCGAACCGATCGCGCTGCATGCCGCCGCGGAACCGGGCAAGTTCATGACCGACCTGGCGCACTTGCACAGCCGCAAACGCCACGTCATCGAACGCGGTGTCGATCACCTGCTGGATCGCTGCCGCCTGCTCGGGCCGTTGACCGGCACGTGGGCCGAAGCCATGCATCAAGCCCGCGGCCCGCAAGGACTGCGCGTGATGCTCGGTCTGCTGCAGCTCGCCGGAAAACATCCCACGGCCGAACTGGAAAAAGCCGCTCGCGTTGCCACCCATCACGGCGCCTGGCGCTTGCGCGATCTCAAACGCCTGCTGGAGTTGCCCGGCAACGTCGTGCAACTGGACTTCCTGGAAACCCATCCGCTCATCCGTTCGCTCGACGCCTATCGCAGCCGTCGCGCGCGGGCTGCCGCGCTGGCCCCACCCGCGACGCCGCCGACAATGA
Organism: Oleiharenicola sp.; assembly: GCA_031390295.1. GTDB lineage: Bacteria > Verrucomicrobiota > Verrucomicrobiia > Opitutales > Opitutaceae > Lacunisphaera. Next base: position 63 of record JANMTJ010000257.1, on the reverse strand, counting down.
TAAGTCGCTTGTTGCTCATGTTATTCATGTTTCCCCGCTCGATGGCAGTCTCACTCTCCGCAG
>JANMTJ010000247.1:0-6700 GCA_031390295.1 Oleiharenicola sp. | reverse complement strand
TTCCGCGGCGGCAAGCTGGACTTTTGCTCGATGGGAGGAAAGGTGCATCACCGGACGACGATCATCGCCTCGCACACCCTGGTACGCCGGCCGGACGCCTGCGCCACCGGCGAGCCGGCCCTCACCGGCACCGGTCGGTAGCGGTCGAGACAGCGTCCCTCCTACTCCGCCTGCACGATGACGAGATCATCGAGGTGGAGGCTGCAGTAGACGCGGTCGCCCTCGTGAAAGGCTTCCTGCGTGGCGCTTTCGTTGGCGACCAGGGCCCGCAGCCGCGTCCCCTGGTCGGTGACGAGTTGGAGCTGGTCGGTGGCGCCCTGGAAAATCTCCTCCTCGATGCGGGCCTGGAACACATTCTCCGCAATGGCCGGAATGCGTCCGATATGGATCTTCTCGGGGCGGATGGACACGAGCACCTTGGTCGCGCCCGCAGGCAAATCGGCGCAGGCCACGACCAGTTCCAGGCCGCTCTCAAGCCGCAAGCGGGCCGTGGTGCCGCTGCGCAGGATGATGGTCGCACCGAGCAAGTTCGCCTGGCCGATGAAATCGGCGGCAAAGGCCGTGCGGGGCTTGTGGTAGATTTCGGATCCGGTGCCGATCTGCTCGACCTGCCCCTGGTTGATGATGGCGATCCGATCGGACATGGTGAGCGCCTCCTCCTGATCATGGGTGACGAACACGAAGGTAAGACCGAGCTTGCGCTGGAGGTGCTTCAGCTCGAGTTGCATCCCGTGGCGGAGCTTGGCATCAAGGGCCGAAAGCGGCTCATCAAGCAGCAGGACCTTGGGTCGGCAGACAATCGCCCGGGCGAGCGCCACGCGCTGTCGCTGTCCGCCCGACATCTGGTGCGGCAGCTTGTCGGCCTGCTCCGTGAGCGAAACCGTGGCCAGGGCATCCCGAATGCGGCCCTCGGCCTCGGCGGCCGGCACGTTCTGCATGCGCAGGCCGAAACCCACATTGTCCCTCACGCTCAGGTGGGGAAACAGGGCGTAGCTCTGGAAAACCTGGTTCACGCTCCGGCGGTAGGGCGGCACATGGGAGACGTCTTCCCCATCGAGCAGAATGGCTCCCTCGTCCGGCGTCTCGAAACCGGCCAGCAGACGGAGCAGCGTGGTCTTGCCACAACCGGACGGCCCGAGGAGCGTGATGAACTCGCCGGCGTTGACCGTGAGGCTGACGTGGTTGACCGCGGTGAAGGCGCCGAAGCGTTTCGTCACCCCGCGGATCTCTATCATGGGTTTGGGCGAGGCGGGCATGATCAGGCCGCCGGGCGCGAGCTGCGGTGCTGGAGGATGACGTAAGTCACGGCGAACATGAGCATGAAGATGACCCCGAGCGCGGCCCCGAACGGCCAGTCGCGCGCCTGGAGGAACTGGTTCTGGATGACGTTGCCGATCATGGGGACCTTGGCCCCGCCCATCAGGTCGGTGATCGCAAACATGCCGATGGCCGGCACGAAGACCAGCAGCGTGCCGGCGGCGATGCCGGGCAGAGTCAGCGGCACGATCACGGACGAGAAGGCCCGCAGCGGCCCGGCACCCAGATCGTAGGCGGCCTCGATGAGGGAATTGTCGAGCTTCTCGGCGCTGCCGTAAATCGGCAGGATCATGAACGGCAGGTAGGCATAAACCAGCCCGATGACCACGGCCGTGGGCGTGTAGAGCAGATTAAAGGGCCCGACACCAAGGTTCATCGCCTGCACGAAGCTGTTGAGGAGGCCTTCCTGCTTGAGGATCGTGATCCACGCATAGGTGCGAATGAGAAAGCTCGTCCAGAATGGCACCATGACGAGCAGCAGGAGCTTGTTACGCAACTCCACCCCCGCCCGGCCAATGTAGAAAGCCACGGGGTAGCCGATGACGACGCAGAAGGCGGTCGTGAGCCCGGCGTAGCCGATCGAGCGGAGGAAGATGCGCAGATAGACCGGGTCGAACACCCGCCGGTAATTATCGAGCGAGAAGCTGAAGATGACTCCGCCCACCTCATCGCGCTCGCAGAAGCTGTAGACGAGCAAAATGAGCCCGGGAATGACGACGAACACGACGAGCCAGAGAACCATGGGCGCCAGCAACGCCCATGCGCGCCACCCCGGCCGGAAACGGTCGGCGATGGGAAGCGCGGGGGCGGCGGGCACGGGCATGGACGCGGCAGCCGGGCTATTGCGCGCTCTTCAGGTCGGTCATCATCGAGTCGATGTCCGCGGCGGTCTTGCCGATATCGCGAAAGGTCTCGAGCCTGCCCGGGGCGACCGGGTAGCTTGCGGGATTGGCGAGCTGCCCGGGACTGAGCAGCTTGCGGGCCTCGACGTTGGGGTTTGTGTAGGGAAAGTTGTCCGAGATAATCTTGGATACGTCGGGACGGAGGATGTAGTTGATGAAGGCGTGGGCCTCGGCCTTGTGCGGGGCGGCGGCCGGGATGGCGAGGATGTCGATGAAGCGATGCGCCCCCTCGGCGGGGATCACGTACTTGAATTTCTTGCTCTCATTCCACAACAGTGCGCCCTCGCCGCTCCACACGATGCCAAGGTCCACGTCGCCGTTGAGCAACGCCGTCTTCGGGCTGTCGGAGTCGAAAACTTTCACGAGCTTGACCCAGCGGGCGATGACCGGCCGGGCCTGGGCGAGGCTGGCGGCATTGATCTCGTTGATCGGCAGGCCGAGGGAATAGAGCGCCCAAGTGACGAGTTCGCGGTTGTCGTTGAGCACGACGAGGCGGTCCTTGAACCTGGGCTGGAAGACATCCTTGTAGCCCTTGATGTCATCCTTCACCACCTCGGTGTTCACCACGATGCCGACCGTGCCGCTCATGTAGGGCACCGTGTATTTGTCCTCGGGGTCGTGCACGAGCCCCTTGAACTCGGCCCCGATGTTCTTGAGGTTGGGCAGCTTCGCCTTGTCGAGCGGCGCGAGCATCTTGCGGCGGATCATGAGCTCGGCGGCGTACTCGGAAGGCTGGATCAGGTCGTAGTTGCCCCCGCCGGCGACGAGCTTGGAGAGCAGTTCCTCGTTGGAGGCATAAGTCTCGAAGTTGACCGTGATGCCGGTTTCCTTGGTGAAACCGTCGAGGACGTCTTGCGGGACGTATTCAGACCAGCCGAAGAGATTCACTTCGGCGGCCGGCAGGCGGACGGCGCCGAGCAGCATGGTCAGCACGAGGAGGGAGGACTTGAGGGTTTTCATGAGCATGTGGTGGTGGGTTAAAGGGGTTTAGCGGCTGAGTTTCTTGAGGTATTCGGAGAAAAGCACGAAGGCGACCGTCGCGACGATGAAGAGGGCCGAGAGGGCGTTGAGCATCGGATTGAGGCCCACGCGCGCCAGACCGAAGACCTGGATCGGCAGCGTGACAGACGAGGCGCTGCGGATGAAAAAGGTCACGATGAGCTCGTCCATCGAGAGGGTGAAGGCCATGAGTCCGCCGGCGATGATGGCCGGGCGCAGCGCGGGCACGATGACCAGCCAGAAGGCCTTGAGCGGGGTGGCCCCAAGGTCGAGCGCCGCCTCCTCCAGTGCGGGGTCCAGGCCCTGCAGGCGCGCCTGCACCGCGACCAGGACGAAGGGAAAGCTGAAGGTCACGTGGCCGATGATGACGGTGATGAACCCGAGCTTGAAGCCGACGGTGGCGAAGAGGATGAGCAGACTGATGCCCATGAGGATCTCGGGCATGACCATCGGTATCGCCACGAGCGTCTGGATGAACCGGGAGTACCGGTAGCGGTAGCGGTGCAGGAGCCAGGCGCCCACGGTGCCGATGATGACCGAGATGACCGTGGTGACCGACGCGATGATGAGGCTGTTTTTCGCGGCCTTGATCAGCGGGCCGTTGGCGAGGAGCCGGGCATACCAGTCTAGGGTGAAACTCTCCCAGACGATGTTCAGCCGCGAGGAGTTGAACGAAAAAACCACCAGCACCGCGATCGGCACATAGAGGAAGACAAACACCAGCGCGGTCCAGCCACGGAGGAACCAATTGAGCAGTTTGAGACCCGAGGGAAGGAGTGGTCGTGTCGCGGGCGCGGACATCAGTGAAAGCGGACAGCTCTTATCATGCCAAGTTCAGGACATGGCAAGAAACGAGTGCGAGCGCGTCAATTGGCAGGGCGCGGACTCCGCGCCGCGCCGCGGCGGCGAAGGGACTCGCCGCCCTACCCGCTCAATACGGCCCGCGGATATGCGCGGCCACCTGCTGCTCATAGAACGCCGCGAGCTTCACGTGCTGCGTCGCACCGAGCGGTGCGAGTGCGCCGGCCCGGATGTTGACCCGGGCCTGCTCGGGGCTCTTCGCCCCGGGGATGATCACGCTGACCGCGTCGAAATCGAGGCACCAGCGCAATGCGAGTTCGCTCAGGCTCAGCCCGGCGGGCACCTGGGCCTTCAGTTCATCGGCGAGTTCGACGCCTTTCCCGAAGGGGAGGCCCGCGAAGGTCTCGCCGACATTGAAGTGCTGGCCGTCGCGGTTGAAATTGCGGTGGTCCTCGGCGGGAAACCGGGTCGACTTTGTCATCTTGCCGCCGAGCAGGCCGCTCGCGAGCGGCAGGCGGACGATCAACGCCACCCCGTTGGCCCGGGCCGTGTCGAAGAGGGTGTGGATGGGTTTCTGCCGGAAAATGTTGAAGATGATCTGGAGCGAGGCACAGCCGGGCTGGGCGCAGCACCAGAGCGCCTCATCCATCGCCTCCACGCTGGCCCCGTAGGCCTTGATCTTGCCCTCCTGTTTCAGCTCATCCAGCCAGCCGAATAATTCGCCCCGACGGAGCACGTCGGTCGGCACGCAGTGCAGTTGCGTCAGGTCGAGCACGTCAAGGCCGAGCCGACGCAGCGAGTCCTCCGTATGCTGCCGCACCACCTGGCGGGTGAAGTTGGTCGGCCAGCCGGGGTCGCCGCGGCGGCCGAGCTTCGTGGCGATAAAGAGCCGGTCGCGGTCACCGGTCTCCTTGAGGAATTTCCCAATGAGCGACTCGCTCCGACCGTCCCCATAGACATCGGCTGTGTCGAAAAAAGTGGTGCCCAGCTCATGGGCCGTGCGCAACACGGCCAGGCCGGTCGCATCGGGCACCTCACCCCAGTTGCCGCCGATCTGCCACGTGCCGAGGCCAACCTCCCCCACCACCCTGCCCGTCTTGCCGAAAATGCGCGTATTCATCGGCCCGGACTGTGGCCAGAATGCCCCGTTCATCAAGAGCTCAATCCTCGTTGTCCAGGAAGTCGGTGAGCTTCGCCTGGGCGATCCGCGTGAAAAAGCCCGTGGGGTCGGGCTTGGCCAGGGTGCCGGCCAGCGTGACCGTTTCCTTCGTGCGGGCGTAGCCGAGATCGTCCTTGGTGCCGTCAAGCATCCGCAGTTTGCCGAGAATCTGCTCCACCTTGCCGCGCGCGGCAAAGGTCAGCGTGGCGTTGAGCGGCTGTTCCAACAGGGAGTGGCCGGCCACATACTCGACTTCACCCCGGCCACTGAGCCGGATCTCGGGCGAGACCAGGCTGATGTCCATCAGATTCATGTTGAGCAACTCATCCCGTGTCAGGTGCACGCTCAGCAGGTCGTAATTGAACTCGCCGAGGTTCTGCGCGAGCTGGTCCACGAAATAGGCCTGCCCGGCGACCTTCTCGGCCGTCTTGGTGACCTTCTCCGAGCCGAAGATGGAGCCGAGCACCGAGGCGCCGAGTTCGACTGCCTTGGAGGTCATGGAGACCTTGCTGCTCGTGCGCTGGAGACCGCGGAAGATGCCCTGCCGGCTCGTGAGCTGGAAATCTCCCTGCACCCGATCGAGGGCCCGGGCAGGTGTCTCGCCGTTGCCGGACAGTTTGCCTTCCACCGTGAACAAGCCCTCGACGGTCGGCGGCTTGGCGGGATCGAGCGCCTTGAAGAGACGGCCGGCATCGAAATCATTGAGGGTATAATCGCCGGTCAGGCGATAAGGCATGGCCCCGCCGGTGAACCGCATTTCCACCATTGCGGCCATTCGGCTGGTCTCGCTGAACGAGGCCTCGAGCTTTTGCAGCGCCAGGCGCGCCGGTTCGATGGCGATGGCACCGGTGAGGCCGGTCATGGCCCAGTCCTGCCCGCGGGTGACAGACTTGATCTCCAGCCCGAGTTGACCGCTGAACCGTGACCACGCGGCAACCGTGTCGGGTGCAACACTGGTGGCGGCAGCAGGCTTGTCTCCATTGTCGGGGGCGGCGGACGCAAGAAACACGCCGAGCACACCCATCAGGTCCTCCAACTCGACCAGCTGGCCGGTCAGATGCCCGTCGACGGAGTAGCCCCGGCCGAGGGGTGATAATTCAAGGGCGAATTTCAAATCCGACCGCCGGCCGGCGTTGTCGAGCAAGAGGGGCGCCTCCAGTGAAACAGTCCCGTTGCTGCGGACCAAGCCGCGAAACCCGAGATTGGCCACCGGCAGGTTACGGCCGGTGTCGGCCGCGACGAGACCGTTAAGTGTCATCCGCGCCTCCAGCTGGCTTTGCGCACCGAGCGTGGCCCGAAGCTCCCCGCTGGCCCGTCCGGCCGAGACGATCTCGGCACCGGCAAACAGCGGCTGGCCGGCCAGCGCCGGAATCTCGAGGTTGAAGGTCATCGTGGCCTGCGTGCCGGCGTCGGGGGCCTGCGTCACCTCGGCCTTGATGGTCGCGAGCATCGCCTTGGCCCGGTTGCGCACAATCACGTCGCCGGTCTGGATTTTCCCGCCCTTCGCGCCCGCATACTCGAT